>NZ_JBSHAY010000010.1:0-279595 GCF_053611725.1 Streptomyces sp. NPDC054783
GTACTCACCCTCTCGGGCTTTCCTCCGGGCTTCCCTTCGGTGTTTCCGACTCTATCAGATCTTTTCTCGATCCGATTTCCTCGGTGCTTTCCAGGATTCCGCTTTCGCGGTTTCCTTTCCGGCGGTTCCGACTTTATCAGAAGTTCTTGGCCGGTCTGACCGGCCGCTCATTCCTGAGTAATCGGGAGGTGCTCCTCGGAGATGTCGTTCTCGACTTCTCCGGAAGCTCGTAGAGTCTAACCTTCGCCGATGAACTTGTCCAGTTCCAGGCAACTGTTTGAATCTACCTCCCCGCGCTGTCCGTGTCAACGGCTCTTGCGGGGCGAAGAGGAGAGTAGCAGCTCACAGGGGTGGAACGCACATCAAGCAGCGGTGGGGACCGAGGCGCTGCGGCCCGTCGCTTCTAGATCGCCGGTCTCACCTGCGCGTACTGCTCGGCCTCCCAGGACGTAGACGTACGTCAGGAATGCCAGCTCGGCCAGGACGCCGATTCCGATGCGGGCCCAGGTCGGCAGTCCGGACGGGGTGACGAAGCCTTCGATGGCGCCGGAGACGAAAAGGACCAGGGCCAGTCCGATCGCCATGCCGACGGCCGCGCGTCCTTCCTCGGCGAGAGCGGTGCGCCGACTGCGCGGGCCGGGGTCTATGAGGGTCCAGCCGAGGCGCAGTCCCGTACCGGCGGCGACGAAGACGGCAGTCAGTTCGAGCAGCCCGTGCGGGAGAACCAGTCCCAGGAATGTGTCGAGTCGGCCGGCAGAGGACATCAGGCCGAAGCCGACGCCCAGGTTGAGCATGTTCTCGAAGAGGATCCAGAGGACAGGCAGGCCCAGGAAGACGCCCAGGACCAGGCACATCGCGGCTGCCTGGGCGTTGTTCGTCCACACCTGGGCGGCGAAGGCCGCTGCGGGATGGCTGGAGTAGTACGTCTCGTACTCACCGCCGGGGCGGGTCAGCTCCCGCAGCTGGCTGGGCGCCGCGATCGACGACTGTACGTCCGGGTGGGTGCCTATCCACCAGCCCAGGAGGATCGCGATGGCCGTGGAGACCAGTGCCGTGGGGACCCACCAGTGGCGGGCGCGGTAGACGGCGGCCGGGAAGCCCTGGCCCAGGAAGCGTGTCACGTCACGCCATGAGGCGCGGCGGGTGCCGGCGACGGCGCTACGCGCGCGTGCCACCAGTTGGCTGAGCCGTCCCGTCAGCTGCGGGTCCGGGGCGCTGGACTGGATGAGGGAGAGATGGGTGGCGGTGCGCTGGTAGAGGGCGACGAGTTCGTCCGTCTCGGCGCCGTTGAGGCGGCGCCGGCGGCGGAGCAGGGCGTCGAGGCGGTCCCATTCGGCTCGGTGTACGGAGACGAAGACGTCCAGGTCCATCGGGTCTGCCCGCTCCTCGGCTGGTCGTCGACTGCGCGTCGTGGATGCTCTCGAATCGCGGTCAGATAGTCGCACTGAGGCGCGATGTCCCACAGCTTGGCAGACTTGCGCTTCCGGAGGCAGATCAGGGGAAGGACGGCAGGCGTGAGTGAGCTGGTGACGGGCGAGGCGGTGGCGCTCGAACTGCGGCCGGCAAAGCTGCCGAGCAGGGCGCTGGCCGTGTTGCTCGACCTCATGGTGGCCGTCGTGGCGTACGTCGTGGTCACCATCGCGGTGGTGGTGTCGACTGCCTCGCTGGACGAGGCCGCGCAGGTGGCGCTGTCGATCGCGACGTTTCTGCTGGTGCTGGTCGGCGGGCCGATCGCGGTGGAGACGCTGACCCATGGGCGTTCGCTGGGGAAGCTGGCCTTCGGGCTCCGCGTCGTACGGGACGACGGTGGGCCGATCCGGTTCCGGCACGCGCTCGTGCGCGGCGCGATCGGTGTGGTCGAGATCCTGCTGACGTTCGGCGTGATCGCCTGCATCGCCTCGCTGGTGTCGGCGAGGGGGCGGCGACTCGGTGATGTGTTCGCGGGCACGCTTGTCGTGCGTGAGCGGATACCTGCCGGTCGAGCCGGCTTTGTTCCGCCGCCGCCTCCGTGGCTGGCGGGGCGGTTCGCCAAGCTGGACCTGTCGGCGGTGCCGGACGGACTGTGGCTGGCGGTTCGGCAGTACCTGACCCGGATGGGACAGCTCGATCCCCAGGTCTCGATGGGGATGGCCCAGCGGCTCGCGGCCGACCTCGCGGCGCGGACGGGGGCCTCTGTGCCGCAGGATCTGCCTGCGGCGGCCTTCCTGGCGGCTGTGGTGCACGAGCGGCAGTCGCGCGAGGCCCGGCAGGCGCTCGGCACCGCTGGTTTCGCCCCGCAGCCGGCCGCGCCCGGGGCACCGGCCGCTTATCGACCACCTGCTTCTGCCCAGCCAGCCGCTCCTGACCAGCCGCCCACTTATGCCCAGCCGTCACAGGCTCCGCTTCCGCCGTCGGCCGTACCTCCGCGGCACGGGCCCCCGGCGGACCGCCCGGCCACCGGTTTCGCACCGCCGGCGTAGAACGGGGCCGCTCGATCCTCTCCAGCGTCCTGGCCGGTCCGGCCCCTGTTCCGACGCTGCCGGCGGCCTTTCTCCTTGGCGTTCAGTCGAACGTCGACGGCGGCGACTGGAGGTCCTCCAGCTCGATGCCGGGTGCGGCCAGGACGACGTCCCCGGCGATGTGCACGGTGTGCCGCTCACCGGTGTCCAGGGCTGTGACCTGGTATTCGTCCACGGCCAGGGGGCCGTTGTCAGTGGCGTGTGTTTCGCTGTTCACCAGGGCCCAGGACTGGTCCACGGTGCGGGGGGCGAGGACCGGGTCCGTGAAGGCGACCAGGCGTACGCGGATCGCGTCGGACGAGGGGGTGAGGCGCAGGAGACGGGCGGTGGCGACGAGGAACGCGGGGGACGTGCCGGTGAAGGCGTGGGCGCGCACATTGCCTTCGGTGGCATGGGTTCCGGTGGGGTCGGTGCGGACCCAGGTGACGCCGTCGAGGGCGGCGCCGCGCACCTGCCATTCCCCGGCGTGCAGTTCGAGGCGGATGGGGCGGCCGAGGTCGTCCAGGGCGAGGTCGACCGAGCCGCGGTGATCGCCGGCGGGGCTGGTCAGCCGCGAGACATAGCGCCAGCCGGAAGGGCCGGGGGCGCACTGGAAGTGTTCTTCACCGAGGGGGGTGTGATCGTGCGGATCGTGGAGCGAATAACGGCCGCGGGGCATGGGGGTCCTGGGTCTTCGACGGGCTGACGGTCCGGCCGGACTGCCGGTACCTCCGGTGCTGTCCGGCGGGACCGGCCAACGGGGCAGGCCCCCGGCACGGGGGTGCGGGGGCCTGTCTCGGGGGACCTGCTGCCGGGGAGCGCGGCGGTGCACCGGTGTGCTCCCCGGCGGGCGGGACTACGGAATCGCCGGCTCAGTAGCGGTAGTGGTCCGACTTGAACGGGCCGTCGACCTCCACGCCGATGTACGCGGCCTGCTCCGGGCGCAGCTTGGTGAGCTTGACGCCGAGCGCGTCCAGGTGGAGGCGGGCGACCTTCTCGTCGAGGTGCTTGGGCAGCACGTAGACACCGGTCGGGTACTCGTCGGGCTTGGTGAACAGCTCGATCTGGGCCAGGGTCTGGTCCGCGAAGGAGTTGGACATCACGAACGACGGGTGACCGGTGGCGTTGCCCAGGTTCAGCAAGCGGCCCTCGGACAGCACGATGATGACCTTGCCGTCGGGGAACTTCCAGGTGTGGACCTGCGGCTTGACCTCGTCCTTGACGATGCCCGGGATCTTGGCCAGGCCGGCCATGTCGATCTCGTTGTCGAAGTGGCCGATGTTGCCGACGATCGCCTGGTGCTTCATCTTCGCCATGTCCGAGGCGAGGATGATGTCCTTGTTGCCGGTGGTGGTGATGAAGATGTCGGCGGTCTCGACGACCTCGTCCAGGGTGGTGACCTGGTAGCCGTCCATCGCCGCCTGCAGGGCGCAGATCGGGTCGATCTCCGTGATGATCACGCGGGCGCCCTGGCCGCGCAGGGACTCCGCGCAGCCCTTGCCCACGTCGCCGTAGCCGCAGACCACGGCCGTCTTGCCGCCGATCAGGACGTCGGTGGCGCGGTTGATGCCGTCGACCAGGGAGTGGCGGCAACCGTACTTGTTGTCGAACTTCGACTTGGTGACCGAGTCGTTGACGTTGATCGCCGGGAACAGGAGGGAACCCTCGCGCTGCATCTCGTACAGGCGGTGGACACCGGTGGTGGTCTCCTCGGTGACGCCGCGGATCTCCGAGGCCAGCTGCGTCCACTTCTGGGGGTCCTCGCCCAGGGTGCGGTGCAGCAGCTGGAGGATGACGCGGTGCTCGTCGGACTCGGCGGTCTCCAGGCCGGGGACCTTGCCGTCCTTCTCGTACTCGACGCCCTTGTGGACGAGGAGGGTGGCGTCGCCGCCGTCGTCCAGGATCATGTTCGGGCCGCCGGTGGGGGTGTCCGGCCAGGTCAGCGCCTGCTCGGTGCACCACCAGTACTCATCCAGGGTCTCGCCCTTCCAGGCGAAGACCGGGATGCCCTGCGGGTTGTCGGGCGTGCCGTTCGGGCCGACGGCGATGGCGGCGGCCGCATGGTCCTGGGTGGAGAAGATGTTGCAGGAGGCCCAGCGGACGCGGGCGCCGAGGGCGACCAGGGTCTCGATGAGGACGGCGGTCTGCACAGTCATGTGCAGCGAGCCGGTGATACGGGCGCCGGCGAGAGGCTGGGCCTCGGCGTACTCCTTGCGGATCGCCATCAGGCCCGGCATCTCGTGCTCGGCGAGGGTGATCTCCTTGCGGCCGAACTCGGCCAGGGAGAGGTCGGCGACCTTGAAGTCCTGTCGGTTGTCGACAGTCGTCATTACGAGCTGCTCCTCGGTGTCGGGTCGAGGTGGGTACGGCTGGTCTGCGCGGCGGCGGACACAGGGGTGCCCGAGAAGAGGACACAGGCATGCCCACGTACGCGCAGCGCAGTCCGTCGGAGGCCCTCTCTCCCTCGGTCGGTCCGCAGGGGGACCGCCCGACCGCCATCAGCAGCGACGTCTGGCTCCGTCCAAGCTACACCGGACGGCCCGGTCGGCCCCAGTCCGCCTCAGTCCGCCTCCGCATGGTTCGAGCCGTCCGGGAGGCGGTTTCGAGGCGCGGCGCGGCGGGTTTCGAGGCGCGGGGCCGGGGCAGGAACCGGGCCGGCGGGGTGGGGCAGGAGCCGCGCCGGCGGGGGTGGGGAAACGTCGGAACGGGAGCCCGCAGACGGTGATGAAGGAGGACTTTCGCGCCTTTGGGCGGGGCGGGGTCGTGCAGGATGCAGGAGGACCGGGGCCGTCCGGTCCCGCTCGCGGGGTGTCCGGGACGGTGCCTCGTGCGACGAAGACGAAGGTGTGAGGAGACAGACGTGACCAGTCCGGCCGGCCCTCCCTCCACGGGTGGCCGCGATGACGAGCGGCGGCGCGTGAAACTGCTGGCGGTGACCGCGTGCCCGACCGGCATCGCGCACACGTACATGGCGGCGGAGAAGCTCGCGCAGGCCGCTGCGAGCCGTGGCATCGAGATGAAGGTGGAGACCCAGGGATCCATCGGGGCGGAGAACGTCCTCGATGACAACGATGTCAGAAGCGCGGACGGGATCATCGTCGCCGCCGACAAGGACGTCGACCTGAGCCGTTTCGCGGGCAAGCGGGTGCTGACGGTCGGGGTCGCCGAGGGCATCCACCATGCCGGGCAGCTGATCGAGCGGGTGCGGTCGGCGCCCGTGCACGCGCCGGGCGGGGCCGCGAGCGGGTCGGCGGCGGAGGCCTCCGGTGGCGGCAAGGCGCGCGGGCCGGTGTACAAGGCGCTGATGAACGGGGTGTCGTACATGATCCCGTTCGTGGTCGTCGGCGGTCTGCTGATCGCGGTGTCGCTCGCGCTCGGGGGCCATGCCACGTCCAAGGGCTATGTGATCCCGGACGGCACCTTCTGGGCACATGTCAACGCGATCGGCGGGATCGGCTTCCAGTTGATGATCCCGGTCCTGTCCGGCTACATCGCCTACGCGATCGCCGACCGGCCCGCGCTGGTGCCGGGCATGATCGGCGGCTGGATCGCCAACACGGGCGCGCTGTACGACTCCAAGGCGGGCGCGGGGTTCATCGGGGCGATCGTGACCGGATTCCTCGCCGGATACCTGGTGTTGTGGATCAAGAAGGTACGGGTGCCGAAGTTCGTGCAGCCGATCATGCCGATCATCGTGATCCCGATCGTCGCCACGACGGTGCTCGGGCTGTTCTTCGTCTATGTCGTCGGCAGGCCGATCTCCTGGGTGTTCGAGCATCTGACGAGTTGGCTCGGCGGGATGACGGGGACGAGCGCCATCCTGCTCGGCGCGATTCTCGGGCTGATGATCGCGTTCGACATGGGCGGGCCGGTGAACAAGACGGCATTCCTGTTCGGGGCCGGGCTCATCGCGAGCGGCAACCAGACGGTGATGGGCATGTGTGCCGCCGCGATCCCGGTGATGCCGCTCGGGCAGGGACTGGCCACGCTGATCCGGCGGGCGCTGTACACCGAGCAGGAGCGGGAGACGGGGCTCGCGGCGCTGTTCATGGGGTGCTTCGGTATCTCGGAGGGTGCGATTCCGTTCGCGGCGGCGCGGCCGGCGCAGGTGATCCCGGCGAACATGCTGGGTGGGGCGGTGGCCGGTGCGGTTGCCGGGGTGGCCGGGGTGAAGGACGCGGTGCCGCACGGAGGGCCGATCGTGGCGGTGCTGGGTGCGGTGAGCGGGGTGCCGATGTTCTTTGTCGCCGTGGTGATCGGGTCGGTTGTCACTGCGTTGGCGACCGTGGCGTTGGTTGATGTGAGGGGGCGTCGGGAGCGTGTGGGGGTGGTTGGTGCGGGTTCCGGTGCGGCATCGGGTGCGGGTGACCCCGGTGCGGGGTTCTCGCCGCCGGCGGGTGCAGGTGGTGCCGGTGAGGGGGCTTCCTTGTCGGAGGGGGTTTCGGCGGGGGTGGTCGTGCCCGGGCAGGCCGGGACGGGGGCTTCGGGCGTTGGTGCTGATGCCGCGGTTTCGGGGGGCTCGGTCCGGGTGGGCGCCGTTGAGGATTCCGAGGTGGGCGGGCAGCCGGAGGAGGACCGGGACGCCGGGCGGGCCGGAGATGCCGCGGCCGAGGAGCATGGGCCTGCGGTGTTGTCCGGCTACCTCGGTGAGCGGACCGTGAAGGGCGCGCTCCGGGCCGTGGACAAAGAGGCCGCTGTCCGTGAGATGGCGTTGTTGCTCGCGCGGAGCGGACGGGTCGCCGATGTGGAAGAGCTGGTGGCGACCGCGCTGCGGCGTGAGGAGCAGGGCACGACCGGGCTCGGTGAGGAGATCGCGATACCGCACGCCAAGACGGACGCGGTGACCGCGCCGGTCGTCGGCTTCGCGCGGTCCGCCGAAGGGGTTGAGTGGGGTTCGCTGGACGGTACGAAGGCCCGGCTGGTCTTCATGATCGCCGTACCGGAGGCTGCTGCGGGCGACGAGCATCTGCGGATCCTGGCACTGCTCTCCCGCAAGCTGATGGATCCCGGTTTCCGGGAGCGGCTGCTTGCGGCACCGGACGAGCGCGCGGTGCTCGACGTGCTCGGTGAGGTCGGCTGAGCTGAGGCAAGCCCAGGGGACCGGGAACCGGGGACCGGTCCCCGTCCCCGCCGCGCACCCGCGCACCCGCGCACCCGCGCACCCGCGCACCCGCGCACCGGGCACGGGGCACCCCACCCACCCGACAAACCGCCCTGCCCCACGCCCCCTTCACACAGTGGCGCTATTCTCCGCGCCTCGGATGGGCCGCTTGGGGAGGACGGGATATGGCGGGGAGAAGGCAGGGGCGGGGGCTTGGGGTGTCCGCGGTTGTGGTGGGCGTGCTGGGGCTGGTGCTGGGGGTCGGCGCTTTTGGCTACGTGAGGGACGCGTACGGGGTCTCCAGCGTGGGTGGCAGCAGCATGCGGCCGACGTACGAGCAGGGTCAGCGGGTCGTCTGGGAGCGCGTCGACGGCAGTGGGGTGCGGCGCGGTGACGTCGTGTTGTTCACGCCGCCGGAGTTCTACGGCTTCGACGGGCCGCTGATGAAGCGGGTCGTAGGTGTGGCCGGGGATCGCGTGCGGTGCTGCACGCTCGTGGGTTCGCGGGAGCGGGTGACCGTGAACGGGAAGCCGATCGAGGAGCCGTACGTGTACGGCGGCGACGCCGATGGCGCGCACCAGCCGTATGACGTGAAGGTCCCCGAGGGGCGGCTGTTCCTCCTGGGCGACTACCGGGCGAACTCCAACGACTCGCGGTTCCACCTCGACGAGCAGGGCGGGACGGTCTCCGTGAACGCGGTGCTGGGCCGGGTGACGGATGACCGCACCGTCCCCGGTCTGCTGGTGACGGCCGTGGTGCTCGGGCTCGTGCTGCTGCTCACCGGCGTCGGCCTGGGTATCGGTTTCCTCGCCGTACGGCGGCGGAGGGCACCGGAGATGCCCCAGATGCCCTGGCCGGTGCGGCCGAGCGGCAGCTGAGGTCCCGTCTCAGTGGCCGGCGGCGTGCGGGGTCGGGCCGCCCGGGGTGGCCTCCGGGTCCGGGCCCTTGGCCGCCTCGGCCTCGCTGTAGATGTCCGGTTCGAGGTAGATGACGCGGGCGATGGGGACGGCGGCGCGGATGCGGGCCTCGGCGGCGTTGATGGCGTTGGCGACCTCGGCGGCCGTGTCATCGTGCTGGACGGCGATCTTGGCGGCGATGAGCAGCTCCTCGGGGCCGAGGTGGAGCGTGCGCATGTGGATGACGCCGGTGACCGTGACGCCGTCGACCGTCGCCTCTTCGATCTCCTTGATCACATCCGGGCCCGCGGCCTCGCCGAGCAGCAGCGACTTGGTCTCGGCGGCCAGGACCAGGGCGATGCAGACGAGCAGGACACCGATGCAGACCGTGCCGATGCCGTCCCAGACGCCGTCGCCGGTGAGCACGGCCAGGCCGACGCCGAGGAGGGCCAGGACGAGGCCGATCAGTGCGCCGAAGTCCTCCAGCAGGACGACGGGCAGCTCGGGGGCCTTGGCGCGGCGGATGAAGTCCGTCCAGGACAGCTTTCCGCGCAGTTCGTTGGACTCCTTGATGGCCGTGCGGAAGGAGAAGCCCTCGGCGACGACCGCGAAGACCAGGACGCCCACCGGCCAGTACCAGTGCTCCACTTGGTGCGGGTGGCTGATCTTCTCGTAGCCCTCGTAGATGGCGAACATGCCGCCGATGGAGAACAGCACGATCGAGACCAGGAAGGCGTAGATGAAGCGCTCGCGGCCGTAGCCGAAGGGGTGCTGCGGGGTCGCCTGGCGCTGGGCCTTCTTGCCGCCGATGAGCAGCAGGAACTGGTTGCCGGAGTCGGCGAGCGAGTGGACGCCCTCGGCGAGCATCGAGGAGGAGCCGCTGAACGCGAACGCCACGAACTTGGATGCCGCGATCGCGAGGTTGGCGCCGAGTGCCGCCACGATCGCCTTCGTACCGCCTGACGCGCTCATGTGTCCGCGTTGTCCCTTCGCCCTGTCGCCTCTTCGTACGGCTTCGTACGGCTTCGTACGGCGCCTTCGTACGGCCACGCCGTCAGGCGTGTCCCGGCTTTGCCCGGCCTTTGCCGGTGGGCCATTCTTGCAGCCCGGCCGGGCTCCGCCGCGTCAGGTATCCACAACCCCGGTCATACGATCACAGTGGCACGGAAGACCGTGCCTGTGCCCGAGATCTCCGCGCTCTCGCCGGCCGGGACGAAGACCGACTGTCCGGGGCTGAGCTCGTGCTCGCCGGCGCGGACCGGGCCGGCCGTGCAGAGCAGGATCTGCGGGGTGTCGAGGGTGAGGTCGCGTGCGGCGCCGCCCTCGGGGAGGACGTACCGGGAGAGGCGGAACTCGTCGATCGGGGTGTCGTAGACCTCCTCGCCGGCCGGGGAGGCCTCCGGTCGCAGTACGCCCGGGTCGCCCGCCTCGAAGCGGACGACGCGCAGCAGTTCGGGGACGTCGACGTGCTTGGGGGTCAGGCCGCAGCGCAGGACGTTGTCGGAGTTGGCCATGATCTCGACGCCGAGGCCGTTCAGGTACGCGTGCGGGATGCCCGCGCCGAGGAACAGGGCCTCGCCGGGCTGCAGGCGCACGTAGTTGAGCAGCATGGCCGCGATGACGCCGGGGTCGCCCGGGTAGTGCTGGGCGATGTCGGCGTAGGGGGCGTGGTCGCCGCCGAGGCGGGCGCAGGCGGCGCTTGCCTCGGCGACCGTGTGCGCCATCTCCTCCGGCTCGGCGGTCAGGATCGCGGTGAGCACCTCGCGCAGGGCGGCGTCCTCGGGCTGGGCGTGCAGCAGGTCGACGTACGGCTTGAGGGAGGCGACGCCGAGCCCGTCGAGCAGGTCGGCGGCCCGGGCCGGGTCGCGGAAGCCGCACAGGCCGTCGAACTCGGTGAGCGCGCAGATCAGTTCGGGCTTGTGGTTGGCGTCCTTGTAGTTGCGGTGCGGGGCGTCGACCGGGATGCCGCGGCGCTCCTCGTCGGCGTAACCCTCCCTGGCCTGTTCCAGGTTGGGGTGCACCTGGAGGGAGAGAGGGGCGCCGGCGGCGAGGATCTTGAGGAGGAAGGGTAGGCGCGGGCCGAACTTCGCCACGGCCGCCTTGCCCAGCTCGTCCTCCGGGCTCGCGTCGATGACCTCGACGAGGCTTCCGCGCGCGGTGCGCGAGGGGGCCCCCGGGTGCGCACCCATCCACATCTCCGCCTGCGGTTCACCGGTCGGCTCGACGCCGAGGAGGTGCGGGATGGCGGTGGGGGAACCCCAGGCGTAGGGGCGGATGGTGTTGTCGAGGCGGTCCATGTGTCTTCTCTGTCTCCGTACGTACGGCTGCCGAGCCGGCGCCGGTACTGGTGCAGGTGCCGGTTGCCGTGCTGATGTGGGCGCGGGGGTTCCGGCCCGTAGCCAGATCAGGCCCTCGAAGCGAGCGCCAGGTAAACAGCGGCGAAATCCGTGACGGCGATCAGTTCCGCGAGTGTCTCCAGGTCGCCGCCTTCCCCCGGTTCGAGTTCGCTGATCGGCGTGTCGTGGCTGAGGGCCAGGTCACGGGCGGCGGGGGCGGCGGTGAGGCCGCTGATCGGACGGTCACGGAGCAGCACCACGCGTGCGTGCAGCGCAGGCGGCTCCTCGACGCGGTCCCGGAAGAAGTCTTCGGGGTCGGCGCTGGCGGCCAGCGGGCCGGCCAGCAGGGCGCTGTGCGTGGAGAGAGCCTCGGGGAGTTCGGCGACGAGCGCGGGGCGGCCGGCGAGTTCGGCGAGGGCGGCGGCGAAACGGCGGCCGGCGGGGCCCGCCGACGGTCCTTCCGCCCACACCACGGGCAGTGCGTCGGCGAGTTCGGCGGCGAGGGTCTTGGCCGGGTTGCTGTAGGTCGCGATGGCGGGGCCGCAGCGCTCGGCGATGTGGTCCAGGCGGTCGGCGACCTTCTCCAGGGCGTCCGGCGGGGCGCTGATCAGTCCGATCCGGTCCAGCAGCGCCAGCAGCGGGGTGAGCAGCGCCCAGAAGACGCCCGGGGAGGACGCGGCGAGCGGTTCCTCCTGGTCGTACGGCGCTGTCGCCATCGGTACGAACAGGCCGTGGGCGCCGGTGACCGCCTCCGCGAGCGGGGTGCCGGGCGGGGCTACGGCCACGACCGATACGCCGCGGCGGTAGGCCTGGTCGGTGAGGAGGGTGAGGCTCGGTTCGGTGCCGTCCGGGGTGGCGATCAGCAGCAGGTCCACGGAGCCGGCCCATCCGGGGAGCTCCCAGCGCAGGGCGCCGGCTGCGGGGGCCACGCCGGTCGGGGCCAGGCGGACCACGGGGCTGCCGACGCCGGCCAGGGTGCCGAGGAGGTCGGCGGTGTGAGTGGCGGCGGCGCCGGGACCGGCGATGAGGACGGCGCGGGGGCGGCCGTCGGGCTTGAGATCGCCGACGCCGGCCTCGACGGCGTGCCGGCCGGCGGTGCGAACGCGGGCACCGGCCTCGGCGGCCCCGCGCAGCAGGCCTCGGCGGTCGGCCTCGGCGAGGCCCTCCGGGGTGTCGAGCAGCGATTCGTCCAGCATGGGCGGTTGCCTCCGAGCGCCGGGGTCCTGTGCGGGTTGTCTACGCCGTGACGGGTGTCGTCACGACGTGAGGGATGTCGTCACTGGGGGCGGCGGGCCTCGTCCACGAGGAGGACCGGGATGCCGTCGCGGACGGGATAGGCGAGGCCGCAGCCCTGGCCCGTGCAGATCAGCTCGGTGTCCTGCTCCTTGAGGGAGGCGTGGCAGGCCGGGCAGGCGAGGATCTCCAGGAGGCCGGCTTCGAGCGGCATGGGGTGTCCCTTCGAGGGCGGATGTCTGTCTGTGGATGTGCCTGGTCAGCGTACCGCTGGTGGACGGGCCGAGCCGGGCTGTCGGCGCCGTCCAGGGGCGCCGCCCTCTGGACCCGCGTTTGCCCGGCCGCCCGGCCGCCCGGCCGCCCGGCCGCTTCAGGCCCTGATGATCGCCAGGGCCTCGTCCCTGATCTTGGTCATCGTGGCCTCGTCCTTCGCCTCGGCGTTCAGACGGAGGAGGGGCTCGGTGTTGGAGGGGCGGACGTTGAACCACCAGTCGGCGGCGGCGACCGTGAGGCCGTCGAGGTCGTCCAGGGTGACGTCGGCGCGGCCCTCGTACGCGGCGCGGATCGCGGCGAGACGGGCGGACTGATCGGCGACGGTGGAGTTGATCTCGCCGGAGCCGGTGTAGCGGTCGTACTGGGCGACGAGGGCGGACAGCGGGCCCTCCTGGCCGCCGAGGGCGGCGAGGACGTGCAGGGCGGCCAGCATGCCCGTGTCGGCGTTCCAGAAGTCCTTGAAGTAGTAGTGCGCCGAGTGCTCGCCGCCGAAGATCGCGCCGCTGCGGGCCATCTCGGCCTTGATGAAGGAGTGGCCGACGCGGGTGCGGACCGGGGTGCCGCCGTTCTCCTTCACCACCTCGGGGACAGTACGGGAGGTGATCAGGTTGTGGATGATCGTGCCCTTGCCGCTGTTGCGGGCGAGTTCGCGGGCGGCGACCAGGGCGGTGACCGCGGACGGGGAGACCGGGTCGCCGTGCTCGTCCACGACGAAGCAGCGGTCGGCGTCGCCGTCGAAGGCGATGCCGAGGTCGGCGCCTTCCGCCGGGACGCGCTTCTGCAGGTCCACGAGGTTGGCCGGGTCGAGCGGGTTGGCCTCGTGGTTCGGGAAGGTGCCGTCCAGTTCGAAGTACATCGGGACGAGGGTCAGGGGCAGGCCGGCGAAGACCGAGGGGACCGTGTGGCCGCCCATGCCGTTGCCGGCGTCGACCACGACCTTCAGCGGGCGGATGGAGGTCAGGTCGACCAGGGAGCAAAGGTGCGCCGCGTAATCCTCCAACGTCTCGCGAGCGGACAGGGTTCCCGGCTCGGCGACCGGCTCGGGGGCGCCCGACTCCAGCCACCGCTCGACCAGTTCGCGGATCTGCGCCAGACCGGTGTCCTGGCCGACCGGAGCGGCGCCCGCGCGGCACAGCTTGATGCCGTTGTACTGGGCCGGGTTGTGCGAGGCGGTGAACATCGCGCCCGGCAGGTTCAGCGCGCCCGAGGCGTAGTACAGCTGGTCGGTGGAGCACAGGCCGATCTCGGTGACGTCCACACCGCGGTCCGCCGCGCCGCGCGCGAAGGCGCGGGACAGGCCGGGGGACGAGGGCCGCATGTCGTGGCCGACGACGATGGCCGCCGCACCCGTCACCTCCGCGAAGGCGGCGCCGAAGAGCCCGGCCAGTGACTCGTCCCACTGGTCCGGAACCACTCCGCGTACGTCATACGCCTTCACGATCTGCGACAGATCAGCAGTCACGGCCAACCCTCCTGAAAGTCCTATGGGTGCCCACAAACTACCCGCCGGGGGTAAGGGGGAGGTGTGCGGACACCGGGTGGAGGCCCAGTCGTGACCGGGGGTGGCGTGCGGCGCGCCGGTTCGACGACCGTGGGGGCGGGCTCAGTTGTCCGGGGAGCGCAGGACTCGCAGGTGGCCGCGGCGGGCGACCTCCATGGGGTCCGCCGTACGGCCTGCGCCGCCGCCCGCCTCGGCCGCGCGTTCCTGGGGGCGGGCCGCCTCGCGCACGGCGTTGGCAAGCGCTTCGAGGTCGTCTCCGCTGGGCCGCGCGGGGGCGGAGCCGTCGAGGAGGCGGACGACCTCCCAGCCGCGGGGGGCGGTGAGGCGTTCGGAGTGCTCGGCGCACAGGTCGTAGCAGTGCGGCTCTGCGTACGTGGCGAGCGGGCCGAGGACCGCGGTCGAGTCGGCGTAGACGTACGTCAGCGTCGCGACGGCGGGTCGGCCGCAAGCGGTGCGCGAACAGCGACGTACAGGGCTCACGACGTTGGACGGTACCGCACTCTTGAGCGGGCCGCGACGACTCTCCACCAGGTCACTCGCCCGTGTCGTGCCGTGAAACGCCCCACACACCCCTTCGGGGAGACCCTGTTGACCTGCATGGACGGGTTCTCGGCGAGTTTCGGGCGCGGCTCGATACGGTCATGAGTCAGTACAAACACCGTCAATTGCCTTGAGTTCGGCGGTCTTGGAGGGTTATGGAAACGAGCCAGACGTTGGCTGGAATGGTCAACCTGCGACACGAGGGCGGAGAGGGCCGATCGGAGCCGAACGGGGCCGATCGGCGGTGGGCTGATCGGCGGCGCCGCCGTGGGCCGGGAGGGGGGCGTGCGCGGGCGTGGTCGGGGATCACGGTCGGGCTGCTCGGGGCTGACCGGCGGGCGGCTGGTCGGCGGTGTGTGATCGGGGGTGGGCGGGGTGCTGTTTGCGGGTGGCCGGTCGGGGGTCTCGTTGAGGGCGGCTGGTCGGGGTACTGGTCGCGCGTGGCCGGTCGGCGGGGGTGGGTTGCCGTGTGGGGTCGGGCGGGGAGGGCGAGCGGGGACTACCCTTCCCCAGTGATGGACAACCGTGTACCGCCCCGTGCCGCCGGCCCCGGGCCCCGTCGCCGTGATCGTCACGGCAGGGGCATGCGGGGGCCGATCGCGCCGCCGCAGGTGCCGCTGGCGGCCAGCCGCGCCGATGTGTTCGCGGACCTGGTGCAGGACTCCGTGGAGCGTCTCGAGCGGCGGTGGCCGCAGCTTGCCGACATCGACTTCCTGGTGCTGGAGGTGCCCCGGCTGGAGGGGCGGGGTGAACAGGTGTGGAGCGACGAGGCCGTGCCGTTGGGCGGGGCGGTTCCCGCACGGGACGGGCGGCGGGCGCGGGTGGTCGTGTACCGGCGGCCGGTGGAGATCCGCACCAAGGGGCGGGATGAGCGGGCCGCGCTGGTGCATGAGGTGGTCGTGGAGCAGGTGGCCGAGTTGCTCGGCCTGACTCCGGAGACTGTGGATCCGCGGTACGGGGAGGACTAGGCCCCGCGGGGTCCTGCGGAGCCTTGCGGGGGTACGGCGGTGTGGGGGGCCTGTGCTGCTTGGGTGCCCTGTGCTGTGGCCGGACGACGGGGCGTTTCGCCTGCCCGCAGCCATGCGGGTGCCCCGGTACTGCGAAGTCGGCGGCGCTGCAGTTCCCGAGGGGCGCGGGGAACTGCGCGGGCGGCCGGCGAGCACCCGCGGTCGCCCACGCACCCGCACGCGCATCCCAGCGGCGCCACGAAAACGTCGCCCCTCACTTCTGCAGGATCGACAGATCCTCCGTCGTCTTCGGTACCGCCACCATGCCCCGGTCGTTCGGGAGGGTTTGGATGGTGAAGCCGGGGATGCCGGACTCCGTGGCGGAGAGGGTGCGGGAGGCGTAGACCGGGCCGCCGGAGACGGTTTCGACGGTGAGGGCGAAGGTGCCGTTGAGGCCGGAGGGGGCGGGGACCGGGACGTTCTCGGTGGTGCCGGACTTGATCGTGTAGGTCTTCGTCGTCGGCGTGCCGCCGTCGCTGCCCGCCGACGCGGTGACCTTGACCGTGGCGGTGGCGGTGGGTGCGGCCAGGGAGAGGGTCGTGCCCTTGGCGCTGTTGTCGGCCGAGGTCGCGCGCGTGCCGACGGGGGCGGTGGCCGGGATGAAGGCCGTCTCTTGTTTGTCGCCCTTGCCGCGGATCACCCGGAGGGCCGCGACGACCGGGACCGACTGGTCCGTGGGGGTCAGGACGAGGGAGCCGGCCTCGCCTCGGGTCACGTCACCGAGGTCGGCCGTGGTCGTCATGCCCGACTTCACGTGCAGGGTCTCGTTGCCCGCCGGGGTGATCAGGCCGTCCGGTGAGGCCAGGCGGACCTTCAGGTCGGCGTCGTCGCCGCCGGGGGTGAAGGCGATCAGGCGGACATCGGTGGCGTCCTTCGGGATGCCGGGCAGGATCAGGCTGCCGGCCGGGTCGGCGGCCGCGGCCAGCCAGTCGCCGCCCACCTTGTCGTCCAGGGCCTGCACGGCCGCCCCGACCCTGCCGCTGCGCACGCTGACGTGCACGGTCAGGTCGGCCTGCTGTGCGTCGGTGAGCGTGGACAGCAGGATCGGCTTGCTCGCGTGCGGCGGGACGGTGAGGTTCTCGCCGAGCGGTGACTTGATCGCGCCGTCCTTGCCGTACAGCTCGATGTCGACGACCGCGGCGGAGTCGTCGGGGTTGGTCAGGTGGACGTAGTCGGTGCGGCTGCCGGCCGTGCTGGCGCCCGGGAACCAGAAGTCGGTGTCCGCGGCGGTGCAGTTGACGCCCTGCAGGCCGCGGCCGGTGCCGGCGGCGACCTCGGTGGTCTCCTGGACGGTCCAGCCGGGCGCGAACTTCCCGTCGGCGGTGCCGATGAGCGCGGGCGCGTCGGCACCGGAGGTGTCGCCGGTGACCGGGGTGCCCGGCGCCTTCGGGGTGAGAACCGGCTGGTCCGCCGTCTTCTTCCCGCTCTTGGCCCCCTTCGAGGCCTTGCCCGTCCGGGAGTTGCCCGTGCCGTCCGCCGAGTCCTCGCCGGCTGCCAGGAGTTGGGCCTTGCCGTCGCTCGCCGTGCCCTGGGTGACGGGCGTGAACGACGTGTACGACGTGTCGGCGATGTCCGAGATGCTCGGCGCCGGGCACAGCAGGCTCGTGCGCTGGACCGGCAGGTTCGCGGCCGCCTCGGGGGCGGCGGCACCGGACGCGGACGGACCGTCGAACGCGGCGAACGCGGTGACGGCGGCCAACGCGCCGCCGGCGGCGATCAGGGACAGGGTGGTGCGGTTCACTGCTGGCTCCCGTCGGGGCGCTCGCTGCCGGTGCCGTGGGGGTGCTGGGCCGGGTCGTAGCCCTGCTGGGCGGGGTCGTACGCGGGGTTGTAGCCCTGCTGGTAGGCCGTCGGGTCGTACGGCATCTGGTCGGCCGTACCGCCGTAGGCGTACGGGTCGTACTGGCCCTGGCCCGTCTGGTAGGGGTCGGCCGCCGGGTACGCCTGCTGGTCGTAGCCGGAGGGCGGGTACTGGCCGCCGCCGTTCTGGTACTGCTCGGCACCGTAGTCGGCGTATCCGGCACCGGCGTAGGAAGTCGGGTCCCACTCGTCGTAGGACTGCTGGTGGGGTACGGCGGCCGGGGGCTGCGTCGGCAGGGGCGGCGCGGCCGGCTGTTCGTCGCCGGGCTGCTCCTCGGTGGCCTGTTCCTCGGTGGCCTGTTCCTCGGCCTGGGCGCGCAGGCGGCGGGCGCGGCGGCCCTCGCCCGCGGTGGCCTGGGCGGGCAGCGGCTCCTCCTCGGGCAGGTCGTCGTCGACGTCGCGGCGGCGGCCGGGCAGGGCGAGGACGACCAGGACGACGGCGAGCGCGCCCTGGGCCCACAGCCAGGCGGTGTGGGTGATCGGGTCGCTGTAGGTGACGTCCAGCCTGCCGCCGTCGGCGGGCAGTTGGAAGCCCTGGGCCCAGCCGTCGACCGTGGTGCGGGTGAGCGGATGGCCGTTCAGGCTGGCCGTCCAGCCCTCGGAGGCGGTGTCGGCGAGGCGCAGGACGCGGCCGCCCGGGCCGGCGGGGACGGTGGTGTGGATCTCCACCGGGCCGGCGGAGACCGGCTGGGCGGTGCCCGAGCCGCCGGCGGGGACGATCGTGGCGCGGGAGACCTCATGGTCGACACGCCACAGGGCGCTGCCGTTCTGCTGGCTGAGCCGGGTCAGGCCGGGGGTCGTGTCGAGGACGCGGGTGATGTCGCGGGGCGCGCCCTTGTGGACGAGGACGTAGCGCACGGCGAAGCCGCCGAGTTCGTCGGCCTGGTCGGCGCCGGAGCCGGCGACGAGGTTGGCGACGACCTTGTCCAGCCGGGTGTTCTGGCCGTCGGCGGTGCTGATCTCGGCGTCGCCCATGCGGGCGCCGGAGCCACGGACCAGGCTGTAGCGCACGCGCACGGCGGAGTCGCTGTCCAGGATGAGGGTGCGGGCGCGGTCGCCGGTGGTGGAGTCCTCGGCGACGAACGCGGGCACCTGGGTCGGGTCGCGGCGCTCCAGGGGGCCGGCGGCGCCGCGGATCATCCAGCCGGCGACGACGAGCAGCGGGCCCGCGGCGCAGGCGAACGCGATCAGGGCGGCTACGGGCTGGCGCCAGCCGAAGCTCTGCTCGGCCACGCGCGCGCGTGCGCCGTCGGCGCCGAGGACGGCGGCGGCCAGCAGGGCGATGCCGTAGACGAGGGTGGCCGGTCCGGCCCAGGCGGACCTGTTGGACAGGGCGGCGAAGACGAGGCCGGCCAGGGCGACCGCCCAGGCGGTGCGGACGGCCGGCTGCCGCTCGGAGCGCAGGAGTGCGGCGAGGGCGGCGAGGACGATGCCGATGAGCATCAGGCCGTGCACGGTTCCGGGGCCGCCGGGGCTGGCGCCGAGCAGGTCGAGTGCGGAGGCGGCCGAGGTGCCGTAGGCCAGTCCGGCTTCCTTGAAGAAGCCGGTCGGGAGCAGGGCCAGCGACCAGGGAGCGAGCACCAGCAGCGGGGTGCCGAGCTGGGCGAGGAAGCGCAGGATGTGTGCGACGAGGTCGCCGCGGCGCAGCGCGAGCACGCCGATGCCGAGGAGCAGCGCGATGGGCCAGACGATCGGCGTGAAGGCGGTGGTGATGGTCAGCAGCAGCGCGTACGCCCAGGTGGCACGCCAACTGCCGCGCGCCCCGGAGCGGTTCGCGAGGCCACTCGCGGCGACACCGGCGCGCGCGACGAGCGGCAGCAGCACGGCGAGGACGGCGGTGCCGATGCGGCCGCCGGCCAGGGCGCCGGTGGTGGCGGGCAGGAAGGCGTAGGCGATGGCGGCCCAGGCGCGCAGCAGCCGGGAGGTGACCAGCGGCCGGGAGGCGAAGTAGGCGGTGAATCCGGCGAGCGGTACCGAGGCGACCAGCAGCACCGTCATCGCGAGTCCGGCGGAGCCGAACAGGATCGTGGCGAGGGTGGCGACGATCGCGAGGTAGGGCGGGGCGGCCGGGGTACCGCCCGCGCCGACCGGGTGCCAGGAGTCGGCGAAGCGGGACCACAGGTCGCCGGCGCCTGCCGGGGCGGGCAGCAGGGCGCCGCCCGCGAGCGCGCCGCCGCCGAGCAGGGCGCGGCAGGCGGCCAGGGAGATGAGCAGCAGGGCGAGGAAGAGCACGGGGCCGGGCTTGCGGGCGATCCGCTTGAGCCGGGCGAACTGCTCGACCTCCAGGAAGTCGGCGTCGTCGCCGCCGGGTCCGGACTCCACCGCGCCGCCGTGCCGGCCGGCCCGGAGGCTGTCGTCGGAGCTGCTGGTGAAGTTGGCGGCGAGCTGTTCCACGGTGGCCCGGACGGTGGCGCCGGGCGGGGGGAAGAGCCGGCGCAGTTCGTCCTTGTCGATCTGCGAGGATCCGCGGCGGCGCCGCGCGGCGAAGATCCGGCCCGGACGCAGCAGGGTGGCGAGCAGGCCGCGGATCTCGTCGACGGCCTGGCCGGGCACCTTGCCGACCAGGTAGGCGACGGTCCGCAGGAGCGTGCCGAAAACGAGCCGCAGGAACACCCAGGGCAGCGCGCCGCCGCGAGTGTTGACGAGCAGGGTGTAGACGGCGCCGGCCTTGTCGACCTTGTGCGGGGAGGCGGCGGTGCGGCCCACGCAGTCGACGGTGCGGCGCTCGCGGGAGGCGGCCTCGGCGTGCCGTACGACCGCGTCGGGGGCGATCAGGACGCGGTGGCCCGCGGTGTGGGCACGCCAGCACAGGTCCACGTCGTCGCGCATCAGGGGCAGCCGGCGGTCGAAGCCGCCGAGCTGTTCGAAGACGTCGCGGCGGATGAGCATGCCGGCGCTGGAGACGGACAGCACGGTTCGCACGTGGTCGTGCTGGCCCTGGTCCTGTTCGCGGCGGTCCAGGCCGGTCCAGCGGCGGCCGGAGTTGGCGATGGAGACACCGACCTCCAGCAGTTGCCGGCGGTCGTACCAGCCGCGCAGCTTGGGGCCGACGACCGCCACGTCGTCGCGGCCCAGGTCGAGTTCGTTGTCGACGACGCGCAGCAGTTCGGCGAGGGCGTCGGGTTCGGGTGCGCAGTCGTCGTGCAGCAGCCAGAGCCACTGGACGGGCTCGCCGTACGGCAGTTCGGGCATGTCGTAGGCGTCGTCGCGCCACGAGCGCGTGACCGGGTCCCAGCCGCTGGGGCGCTTGAGGTACGGCAGCTCCGCCGGGGTGAGGACCGGGGCGGTGCGGCACGCCTCCTCGACTGCCTGGCCGAAGCCGGTGCGGCGGGCCAGGTGCACGACGTTGGCATCACCGAGGGCATCGGTGAGCAGCCGGGCGGAGTCGTCCGCGCTGCCGGTGTCGGCCGCGACCGCGTACTGCACGGGTCGCTCCTGGCCGAGCAGCCCGGCGAGGACGTCGGGCAGCCAGCGGGCGCCGTCGTGGGAGACGAGGACCGCGGTCACCACGTGACGCGGGAACTCGGGCGGGCGGGACGGGTCAAACGCCGCGGAGGCAGCCGGTTCTTGGACTGCCGTATGGCTGTGCACGGACATCGAGGTACGGGCCCCGGTTCGATGGACTGCGGTGGACGCCCGCGCCCTCTCGGGGGCCGAGGGGGCAGCGGGGCGTCTCGGACGAGCGACCACACTATCGGCTGACCATGACGTCGGCCCGCCGCCTGTGGATAACCCACCGGCTACGGGCCGTTCGTGACGTTTTGGGGTGGATGTCCGTGCGTCGTGCGGTCAGATGGCGGCCTTCTTCAGCCGGCGGCGCTCCCGCTCGGACAGGCCGCCCCAGATACCGAAGCGCTCGTCGTTGGCGAGGGCGTACTCGAGGCACTCGGAGCGGACCTCACAGGCGAGGCAGACCTTCTTCGCCTCTCTGGTGGAGCCGCCCTTCTCGGGGAAGAAGGACTCGGGGTCGGTCTGGGCGCACAGCGCGCGCTCCTGCCAGCCGAGTTCCTCGTCCGCGTCGTCGACCAGCAGTTGCTGCACCAGCTCGGTCATGTGCGCCCCTCGTCTGTCTTTCGCGTCCCCGTGTGCGTTGCCGTTACCGATTTCGGCTGAACGACACGAGTGAAATTACAAGTGTGCTGCTCCGGGCGAGTCAAGCCGAGATCTGCTATTGGGCCCGTTATTCACTCTGCGGAACCAAGCCCGTGCGGAAAGTGTTCAAATCGCCTTAAACCGTGACACGCAGACGAGGCCCGGAGGGGCACCCGGAACCCGTACGGACATCTATACGGAGAAGGACGCCCTGGCGTTCGATCGCGTTCCGCGCGGCTTGAGCGCCGGATGTGCCCCATGTGTCCCGACACCCCGATGAACAAACCTTTCACCTTCGAGATGAACCGGATGAGGTGAAACCTGTCCCATATGCCGGGCGCCGAGTTGACACTGCGGGTGTGAACCGATGTTCTAGTGGGCATGCTCGCGAACTTGGCACTCACCTCGACCCGCACCGCCGGGTCCCTCGGTGCTGCCCGGTCCCGCTGTAGCTGTTGTCGCTGTTGCAGCTGTTGAGCCCCCACCTCGCTCCAGTTGCAGGCCGTGTCCCCCGTGACCCGGTTTCTTCGTTCTTTGTTCCCTCCGGCCTTCTCTCACCGAGGAACCACCGAACCCCATGAACAGCGACAACGACCTCCAGATCGCCGGCGACATCCTCGAAGTCCCGCACCTGCTCCAACCGCCGCGCGAGCACCCGTCCACCATTGCCGAGTTCGTGGGTCTCGCCCGCCGGATCGCCGCCGACCGCTCCCAGTGGGAACACCTCGTGCGGTACGACGCCACGACCCGCTGGTACCACCGGCTGCGCACCGGCCCGGGCTACGAGGTGTGGCTGCTGACCTGGGTGCCGGGCCAGGGCAGCGGGCTGCACGACCACGGCCGCTCCTCCGGTGTCCTCACCGTCCTGGAGGGCGCCCTCACCGAGCGCACCGAACGCGCCACGCGCGCGTTGGCGGCGGGCGCGCAGCGGGTGTTCGCGCCGGGGTACGTCCACGAGGTCGTCAACGACACCCTGGAGCCGGCGGTCAGCCTGCACGTGTACTACCCGGGCCTGACGGAGATGCCGATGCTCCCCCAGTCTCAACTTCGTTCGACCGGGGGGACCCCCACGTCGCCGCACTGCGAAGCTCGTCCGGTGACTGCCTGACGCGTTGTCGTACCCGCCTGCAACACTGGGCCCCATGCGCATTGTGGTTCTGGCAGGCGGCATCGGTGGTGCCCGGTTCCTGCGCGGTCTGAAGCAGGCCGTGCCGGACGCGGACGTCACGGTGATCGGCAACACCGGCGACGACATCCACCTCTTCGGGCTGAAGGTCTGCCCCGACCTGGACACGGTGATGTACACGCTGGGCGGCGGCATCAACGAGGAGCAGGGCTGGGGGCGGGCCGACGAGACCTTCCACCTCAAGGAGGAACTGGCGGCCTACGGCGTCGGGCCGGAGTGGTTCGGCCTGGGCGACCGGGACTTCGCCACGCACATCGTGCGCACGCAGATGCTCGGCGCGGGCTTTCCGCTCAGCGCCGTCACCGAGGCGCTGTGCGACCGCTGGAAGCCGGGCGTGAAGCTGATCCCGATGACCGACGACCGCGTGGAGACCCATGTGGCCGTGGAGGTGGACGGTGAGCGCAAGGCGGTCCATTTCCAGGAGTACTGGGTACGGCTGCGGGCCTCCGTCCCCGCCGAGGCCGTGGTCCCGGTCGGCGCCGAGCACGCCAAGCCGGCGCCCGGCGTGCTGGAGGCCATCGCCGAGGCGGACGTCATCCTCTTCCCGCCGTCCAACCCGGTCGTGTCCATCGGCACCATCCTCGCCGTGCCCGGCGTCCGGGAGGCCATCGCGGACGCGGGCGTGCCCGTGATCGGCCTGTCCCCCATCGTCGGGGACGCCCCGGTGCGCGGCATGGCCGACAAGGTGCTCGCCGCGGTCGGCGTGGAGTCCACGGCCGCCGCGGTCGCCGAGCACTACGGCTCCGGCCTGCTGGACGGCTGGCTCGTCGACACCGTCGACGCGGCCGCGGTCGAGCGGGTCGAGGCGGACGGCATCCGCTGCCGGGCCGTACCGCTGATGATGACCGACGTCGACGCGGCCGCGCAGATGGCGCGGGAGGCGCTGGCGCTGGCCGAGGAGGTGCGGGAAGCGTGAGCGGGGAGCGCCCGGAGTACACGGTCCGGGCCCTGTCGGGCATCCCCGAGGTGCAGCCGGGCGACGACCTCGCCAAGCTGATCGCCGCGGCGGAGCCGGGCCTGGCCGACGGGGATGTGCTGCTCGTCACCTCCAAGATCGTCTCCAAGGCGGAGGGCCGCGTCATGCAGGCCGCCGACCGGGAGGCGGCCATCGACGCCGAGACGGTCCGAGTGGTGGCCCGGCGCGGGGCCCTCAGGATCGTGGAGAACCGGCAGGGCCTGGTCATGGCCGCCGCCGGGGTCGACGCCTCCAACACCCCCGCCGGCACGGTGCTGTTGCTCCCCGAGGACCCGGACGCGTCCGCGCGCGCGATCCGCGAGGACCTGCGCGCCGCCCTGGGAGTCGACGTCGGCGTGGTCGTCACCGACACCTTCGGGCGGCCCTGGCGTTCGGGGCTCACGGACGTGGCGATCGGGGCCGCCGGGGTGCGCGTGCTGGACGACCTGCGCGGGGGCACGGACGCGTACGGCAATCCGCTCAGCGCCACGATCGTCGCCACGGCGGACGAACTGGCCGCCGCCGGCGACCTGGTCAAGGGCAAGGCGGCGGGCCGGCCGGTCGCGGTGGTGCGCGGCCTGCCGCACGTGCTGGCCCCGGAGGACGGCGAGGGTGCGCGGGCGCTGGTGCGGACCGCGCGGGACGACATGTTCCGGCTCGGCACGTCCGAGGCGGTCCGCGAGGCGGTGATCCAGCGGCGTACGGTCCGGGCGTTCACCGACCAGCCCGTGGACCCCGGGGCGGTACGGCGCGCGGTGGCGGCGGCGGTGACCGCACCGGCCCCGCACCACACCACCCCCTGGCGGTTCGTCCTTCTGGAGTCGGCTCAATCACGGACCCGGCTGCTGGACGCGATGCGGGACGCCTGGATCGCAGACCTGCGCAGGGACGGCAGGAGCGAGGAGTCCATCGCGAAGCGGGTGCGCCGCGGGGACGTCCTGCGCAACGCGCCGTATCTGGTGGTGCCGTGCCTTCTCATGGACGGCTCCCATCACTACGGGGACGCGCGGCGGGACGGTGCCGAGCGGGAGATGTTCGTCGTCGCGATGGGCGCGGGCGTGCAGAACCTGCTGGTCGCGCTGGCCGGGGAGCGGCTGGGCTCGGCCTGGGTGTCGTCCACGATGTTCTGCCGTGACGTGGTGCGCGAGGTGCTCGACCTGCCCGCCGGCTGGGAGCCGATGGGCGCGGTGGCGGTCGGGCATCCGGCCGAGGAGCCGAGACCGCGGCCGGAACGGGACGCGGGGGCCTTCACAGAGGTGCGCTGAGTTCGGCATACGCGGCCGTAGCCGGCGTACGACCGCCTAGTCTCGAAGGACAGCACCGGCTCCCCCTCCCCCGGACCTCACAGGACCTCACGTGGCAGGACGTTTCGCTCAGCGCCCCACGCGTACGACCGTGCGCGGCGGCCATGCCGGCGTGCCCGCGGGCGCCGCTGCCGGGATACCGCGGCAGGCTTCGGCTCCGGCGCGGGTACGGCGGTGGGTGCCGGACGGGCCGCTCGATCTCGGGCTGGTGCTCGGGCCGCTGCGGCGCGGGCCCGCCGACCCCACCTTCCGGGCCGCCGCGGACGGATCCGTGTGGCGGGCCAGCCGTACGCCCGCCGGGCCGGGCACGCTGCGGGTGCGGGCGTACGGCGGTGAGGTGCACGGCGAGGCGTGGGGGCCGGGGGCGGAATGGCTGCTGGACCGGCTGCCCGAGTGGCTCGGCGCGGCCGACGAGCCCGAGGCGTTCGTGCCTCGGCACCGGGTCGTGGCCCTGGCACGGCATCGGCGCCCCGGCTTGCGGCTGACGCGGACCGGGCTGGTGCTGGAGTCCTTGATCCCGTCGGTGCTGGAGCAGAAGGTCACGACCGACGAGGCGTATCGGGCGTGGCGGTTGCTCGTGCGGAAGTTCGGGGAGCGCGCACCGGGACCGGCGGGGGCCGGGGAACGGCCGATGTACGTGATGCCTGCGCCACGGACGTGGGCGCTGGTTCCCTCCTGGGAGTGGCATCGGGCCGGGGTCGACGACAAGCGGGCGTCGACGATTCTGCGTGCCGTGCGGGTCGCTGCGCGGCTGGAGCAGGCGGTGGGAATGCCGGCGGTCGAGGCTCAGGCGCGGTTGGAGGTCGTGCCGGGAATCGGGCCGTGGACGTCGGCGGAGGTGGTACAGCGCAGTCATGGGGCGGCGGATGCGGTGACGGTCGGGGACCTGCATCTGCCGGGGATCGTGGGGTGGGCGCTGGCGGGGGACCGGCATGCCGACGATGCGGTGATGCTGCGCTTGCTGGAGCCGTATGCCGGGCAGCGGCATCGGGCGGTCCGGTTGATCCTGCTGAGCGGGAACGCGCCTGCGCGCCGGGCGCCGAAGATGCCTCGGGTGGACATCGGGCTGCTGTGAGGCGCCCTGCGCTGCGGCGGCTGGGCGGGGGTGGGTTCGCTTGCCGGCTGCTGCGGTGTGCAAGGTGCTGCCGCTGGACGACGGGGAGTTCCGCTCGCCCGCACTGGCCAGGTGCAAGGTGCTGCCGCTGGACAACGGGGAGTTCCGGTTGCCCGCGCTCGCGGGGTGCCGCCGCGCCCACCCGTGCCGCCCCTAGCGGCACGACCGACCGCAGCCACGGCGGCATGGCGACCGCTGCCCGCAGCAACGCGGGTACGACGGGCGCTGCCGAGCGGGCACCGGACCAGCGGCACGACCGACCGTGGCTACGCACGTCTCACCGCTGTCGGGTGGGTGCCGGGCAGTGGCTCGGCCGGCTGCGGCGGCGGTGCTTTGAAGTCGGGCGTACTGCAACTCCAAAGGGACGCGGGGAACTGCGCGAGCAGCCACCGCCGTGCCGCGGATGAACACATGGGGGTCCGGGGGCGCAGCCCCCATGGTCGGCGCTCCGAGTGACCGTTACTGGTCGGAAGAGAAGCGCACCGCGCCCGCCGGGATGCGGGCGTCGCACCACACGCGTACTCCCTCGCGGAGTTCGTTGTCGGCGCCGATGACCGCGCCGTCGCCGACGACCGTGCCGGTGAGGACCGTGCGTTCGCCCACGCGGGCCCTGGTGCCGATGAGGGAGTCGGTGATGACGGCGCCCGGTTCGATGACGGCCCCCGGGAGGATCGTGGAGCCGGAGACCCTCGCTCCCTCGGCCACGAACGCGCCCTCGCCGACCACCGTGCCGCCGGTCAGCTTGGCGTCCGGCGCCACCGTCGCCGTGGGAAGGATCAGGCGGTCGCCGCAGCGGCCGGGGACCGCCGGGGACGGGGCGCGTCCCAGGACCAGGTCGGCCGAGCCGCGGACGAACGCCGCCGGGGTGCCGAGGTCCAGCCAGTACGTGGAGTCGACCATGCCCTGGAGATGGGCGCCGGCCGAGAGGAGGTCGGGGAAGGTCTCGCGCTCCACCGACACCGGGCGGCCCAGCGGGATCGTGTCGATGACCGAGCGGCGGAAGACGTACGCCCCCGCGTTGATCTGGTCGGTGACGATCTCCTCCGGCGTCTGCGGCTTCTCCAGGAAGGCGAGGACGCGGCCGGTCTCGTCCGTGGGGACCAGGCCGTAGGCCCGCGGGTCCGTCACCTTCGTCAGGTGCAGGGAGACGTCCGCGCCGGTCGACTTGTGCGTGTCGACCAGGGCCCTGATGTCCAGGCCCGTCAGAATGTCGCCGTTGAAGATGAGCACCGGGTCGTCGGGGCCGGAGTGCAGACGCGAGGCGACATTGCGGATCGCGCCGCCCGTGCCGAGCGGCTCCTCCTCCGTCACGTACTCGATGCGCAGGCCGAGGGAGGAGCCGTCGCCGAAGTACGGCTCGAAGACCTCGGCCAGATAGCTCGTGGCGAGGACGATGTGGTCCACGCCCGCCGCTTTGGCGCGCGCCAGCTGGTGCGTGAGGAACGGCACCCCGGCGGCGGGGACCATGGGCTTGGGCGTGTGCACCGTGAGGGGACGCAGCCGGGTGCCTTTGCCGCCGACCAGGAGGATCGCTTCTGTCACCTGTCGTCTCTGCTTCCTGCCGGGACCGGCCGAACTACTCGTTTCACTCGTTTCGGCCGGTCAGTGTATGCAGACCGTAGCGGCGGCTCCCTTGACAACCACCCGGTTTCCCACGAGATCGGTGAGAGAACGGTGTGAGAGCGGCGGGCCCCCGAAGACGGCGCCGAGCGCACACCCCGGCCGGCTCAGCGCCCCTGGTAGCGCGCCGCGCTGGAACGGGCCGTACCGAGCTTGGCGTAAAGCCGTTTGCCCGGGCACTCGGTGGCGAATCCGTCCCGATGGCCGGAGATCACGTTCAGTCGTACCTTCTTACCTTTGGGGTAGAGGTTGCCACCGCCCGACGTGAGATATGTCTTGGCCCGCGGATCGGCCCCGGAGAGTCCGAGCTTCCACGCGATGAGCCGGGCGACGGCCGTCACCGCGGCGCCGGACGGCTTCGTCTTGCCGAACGAGCCGATCACCGCGATGCCCGTGCTGTTGTTGTTGAAGCCGAGGGTGTGCGCGCCGAGGACCGCCTTCGCCACGCCGCCGGCCCGGCCCTCGTAGATGGTTCCGCACTTGTCGACGAGGAAGTTGTAGCCGATGTCCCGCCAGCCCATGCTCGCGACGTGGTAGCGGTAGATACTGCGGATGACGGAGGGGGCCTGGGAACAGCTGTACTTGTTGCCGGAGGCCGTGTGGTGCACGAAGGCCGCCTTGATCTTCTTCGTGTAGACGAAGCCGCTCTGGCGCAGTGACTCGTCCGCGCCCCAGCCGCGGCGGGTGACGATCCGCGGGCGCGGCCCGATGTACGGCTCGGCCCGCACCGGGCCTTCCAGGCGGGCGAGTTCCCGCTCGGTGGCCCGCTTGCCCAGCGCCGGGATCTCCAGGGCGCCGAAGCGGGCGATGTCCGTGTTGGCGGCCGAGGCCGCCCGTGCCGCCTCCGAGCGCGGACCGGTCCGGGGCGCCTGGGCCGGCGCGTCCCCGGACGCCGCCTCCACACCGGGATCGACGAGTTCCAGTCGCAGGCCGGAGGGCAACGGGGGCTCCGGGCGCTGCGGTTCGGCCGTACGACCGTCCTGCGCGCCCCGGCCGGCGGTGCGCACCCGGAGGTCCACGCCGTCGGATGCACCCACCCACAACGGTGCGGTCGCCCCGCGCACCCGCCGCGCGTCGCGTTCGGCCGTGCCCGGGTCGGCGCCGTGGTCGGCGTTGTGCGTCTCGACGTCCTGCCAGCCGGACCACTTCCCCGTCCGCGCGGACCGTGTCCGCACCTGGACCCGGCCGTGCAACTCGGTGTCCGGGTCGTCCCAGACGACCCCGACCAGCGAGAAGTGCTCGCCGTCGGGCCGGTACAGGCCCTGCTCCGGGGCGGTGCCGAGGACCCGCACGCGGGAGAGGGGGACCAGGGGCAGCGAGCGGGTGCTGCCCGGGACACCGGCTTCGGGCGACCGTACGGATGCGCCGGCCTCGGACGGCGGCGCGGGTACGGCGGCCCCGGACGGCCGCGCGGCTACGGCGGTCCCGGACAACGGCACGGCTGCGGCGGCCCCGGACGGTCGTGCGGGTGCGGTGACTGCGGACGGTCGTGCGGGTGCGGCGGCCGCGGGCGGGGCCGGCAGCGGAAGCGCGAGGGCCGCGGCGCAGGTGACGCCGATCGAGGAGACGGCGATCGACGGGGCGCCGTTGGACGAAGTCAGGAATCCACGCATAGTTATGATCTTGGACATAGTCATACAAATCTGTCCATCCGTGAACTGACGGACCGTCGGAAACCGTTCCGCCGAACCGGTGGCCCCACCGCACGCTGCGCGCGCCCGCCCGCGCGTACCCTTTTCCGGGTGAACGCCACCGATCGCACCCCTGCCGACCTGCTGGCTTCCGCGCTCGCCGCGGACCCCGGCCGCCCGCTGGTGACCTTCTACGACGACGCCACGGGCGAACGCGTCGAACTGTCCGTGGCCACCTTCGCCAATTGGGTGTCCAAGACCGCGAACCTCCTTCAGGGCGACCTGTCCGCCGGTCCCGGCGACCGGGTCGCGCTGCTGCTGCCCGCGCACTGGCAGACGGCGGTGTGGCTGCTGGCCTGCTCCGCGGTGGGCGCGGTGGCGGACGTCGGCGGGGATCCGGCCGCGGCGGACGTCGTGGTCAGCGGACCGGACTCGCTGGATGCGGCACGGGCGTGCCGGGGTGAGCGGGTGGCGCTGGCGCTACGGCCGCTCGGCGGGAGGTTTCCGCAGGCCCCGGAGGGGTTCGTCGACTACGCCGTGGAAGTGCCGGGGCAGGGGGACCGGTTCGTGCCGTTCGCTCCGGTGGAGCCCGAGGAGCCCGCGCTGATCGTCGCCGGGCGGGAGTTCAGCGGGGCGGAGGTCGTTCAGCGGGCCCTGGCCGAGGCGCCCTCGCTGGATCTGACGGGGCCCGGATCGAGGTTGTTGTCCGGGCTGTCGTACGACACCTGGGAAGGGGTCCGCGCGGGGTTGTACGCACCGCTGGTCACCGGCGGGTCCGTGGTGCTGTGCCGGCATCTGGACCGGCTGGACGAGGAGACTCTCGCCCAGCGGATCGAGAGCGAGCGGGTGACCGCGGTACGCCGCTGAGCGGCAGCGCCGTCCCCCGAGTGGAGTAGCACAGGGCGCCTCCCCCGCCCTCCCCCGCCATGGTCGTAAGAGCAGGACGTGACGCTCGTACGCCATGAGGGGGTGCCCCACCCGTGCCCGACACCGCAGGCAAGGCCCTCGGTCCCGGCCCCGGGGCCTCCGCCACCGGCACAGGGCTCGTACGGCGGCGTCGGCGGCGGTGGGCGAAGGTGACGGCGCTCGGTACCGCCGTCCTCCTCGCGGCGGCCGCCGGGACCGGCTGGGCCCTCTACGCCAAGCTCAGCGCGAACATCACGGCGGACGACGCGGCCGCCCGCGAACTGGCCCGGTACGAGCGGGAACGGCCCTCCGAACTGGTGCGGGGCGCGCAGAACATCCTGCTGATCGGGTCGGACACGCGGGCCGGGGAGGGGAACTCCGCATACGGGCGGGATCTGGGCACCGAGCGGTCGGACACCACGATCCTGCTGCATCTGGCCGCCGACCGGCGCAGCGCCACCGCCGTGTCCCTGCCGAGGGACCTGATGGTGGACATCCCCGGCTGCATGCAGCCGGACGGCAGCCGCAGCGAGCCGGTGTTCGCGATGTTCAACCACGCCTTCCAGCTGGGCGGTTCGGCGTGCACGATCCGGACCGTCGAGAAGCTGACGGACATTCGGATCGACCATCACGTGGTCGTGGACTTCAGCGGCTTCACGAAGATGGTGAACGCCGTCGACGGGGTGCAGGTCTGCCTGAAGGAGCCCATCGACGACAAGGCGGCCCTGCTGAAGCTGCCCGCGGGCAGGGTCACGCTCAACGGGCAGCAGGCGCTCGGGTTCGTACGGGCCCGCAAGTCGCTCGGCGACGGCAGCGACACCGAACGGATGGAACGCCAGCAGCGGTTCCTCGGCGCGCTCGTCGACAAGATGCAGAGCAACGATGTCCTGCTGAACCCGGTGAAGCTGTATCCGGTGCTGGACGCGGCGACCTCCTCACTGACCACGGATCCGGAACTGGCCAGTCTGCGTGGCTTGTACCAGTTGGTGCGCGGGCTGCGTGACATCCCCACCGAACAGGTGCAGTTCCTGACGGTGCCGAGGGAGTCGTACGTCTACGACGCCAATCGTGACCAACTCGTGGAGCCGGAAGCCGAGAGGCTGTTCGCCCGACTGCGGGCCGACCAGCCCGTGGCGGTGGCCCGGGAGACGCCGCAGGAGACGCCTCAGCAGACGGCGGAGACGGCGCAGACGGGTGGACAGCCGGACGGCGGGAACGACGCCTCCGCCGGCCCGTCCCCCACACCGACGTTCCGCGGGAACACCGCCGCCGAACACACCTGCCAGTAATGCGCACATCAAGACGCCGAACTTCCGTCCAGGAAATGAGGCGGATTGCCCAGTTGTAGGCACAGGGAATTTGTCACGGGCGTCGCTTGACGCTGAACTGGGCGGATAGTGTGAGCGATCCGGTGCACCCGGCCGCGAGGTCCGTCCTGGGGCCGTGCACTGATTCACCGAGACCCGAGCGTCTTTGAGGGGGAAGGCGCCGCGTGGCCCCGACGGAGGATTCGGACAACCGTGGACGCGCAAGGCCGTGGGCGGGCGGACAACATCGATCCCGCAGACCAGTGGGTGCTCAATCCGAACACCGGCGAATACGAACTGCGACTGGGCCCTTCCGCACCGCAGTCGCCGGTTCCCGGACCCCGCAGACCCGCCTCCCGGGCGGGCTCCGGCGCGCCGCGCCGCCGTAACGACTCAGCACCCGGCGACACGCGCGAGACGCGCCAGGGGCACGGGGGCGTCGTACCCCCGCCGCGGCCGGGCCGGCGCCGGGGCGGCGAGCCGGAGACCCCGCAGGGGCGCAGGGCCGCCCGGCGGCCGGTGAAGAAGAAGTCGAAGGCGAAGAAGGTGCTGGCGTGGACCGCCGGCGGCACGGCGTTCGTGCTGGTCGCCATCGGCACCGCCGGCTACCTCTACCTCAAGCACCTCGAGGGCAACGTCACCACGACGGACGTCGGCAGCGCGGCCAAGAACGGCTTCAGCAAGGACGACGCCTTCAACATCCTGATCATCGGCACCGACAAACGCACCGGGAAGGGCAACACGGGCTACGGCGACACGGGCAGCGTCGGGCACGCCGACACCAACATCCTGCTGCACGTCTCCAAGGACCGGACGAACGCGACCGCGCTCAGCATTCCGCGCGACCTGGTCGTCAACGTGCCGGACTGCCCGACCAAGCAGGCGGACGGCACCGAGAAGGTCATCCCCGGTACGGGGAACGTCCGCTTCAACACCAGCCTCGGACAGGACGGGCGGGACCCCGGCTGCACCATGCGCACCGTCAAGGCGGTCACCGGCATCCAGCCGGACCACTTCATGATGGTGGACTTCAACGCGGTCAAGACGCTGACGACGGCCGTCGGCGGCGTGGACGTGTGTCTCGCGCACGCCGTGAACGACAAGGAGTCGCACCTCAACCTGCCCGCCGGCAAGCACAAGATCGAGGGCGAGCAGGCGCTGGCCTTCGTCCGCACCCGGCACAGCTGGGGCAACCAGGGCGACCTGGACCGCATCAAGGTCCAGCAGCAGTTCATGGCCTCGCTGATGCGGAAGATGTCCTCCAGTGACACGCTCACCAGCCCGAGCAAGCTGATCGACCTCGCCGAGGCCGCCACCAAGGCACTGACCGTCGACAAGGGCATCGGCTCCGTCGGCACGCTCAAGGACATCGCGCTGGAGCTGAAGAAGGTGCCGCCGAAGAACATCACCTTCCTCACGGTGCCGGTGAAGGACAACCCGGCGGACGGTGTCATCCACAAGACGGTGATCGTCGACCCTGCGCTGGCCCCGCAGGTGTTCGACGCGATCAACAACGACGTCTCCTTCACCGAGGTGAAGAAGAAGCAGAAGGCGGAGAAGGACGCGGAGGCCGCACGCCTGAAGGGCAGCAGGTCCGCGCCCTCCGAGGTGCGGGTGCGGATCCTCAACGGCGGTGCCGTCGCCGGCAGCGCGCAGGAGACCCTCGGCTGGCTGCAGAACCAGGAGGGCGTCCTCAAGTCGGAGAACGCGGGCAACGCGCCCGCGGAGCTGGACAAGACCACGCTGGAGTACGCGCCCGACCAGGCGGCGCAGGCCCGGGAGCTGGCTCAGCTGATGGGTCTGCCCGGTTCCGCCCTCAAGCCCGGCAAGAGCGTGACCAACTCCCAGGGGCTGCCGGCGATGACGCTGACCCTGGGCAAGGACTTCAAGGGCGCGGGCGTCTCGCTCACCGCTCCGAAGAAGGCTCCGGACGTGGACAAGTCCACGGCGGACAAGGTGAAGTGCGCGTCGTAGGTAACCCAACGGGCCCGTCGTGCGTCTAACCGGACGCGGGACGGGCCCGTTGTAACGCGCAAGGGTGGGGAGGGCAGGAAGTTTGGCGCAGAGCGATGTGCGAGGGCAGGCCCCTGCGGTCGACGACACGATGTCGCCCGCACGGCGGGACCGGGACACACCGGAGGGGTCCGGCCGGCACGGCGGCGGGCGGCGCAGAGGGGGTTCCACGACGGACCGGCCGCGGCGCAGACGGCGCGCCCTGCGCTGGTCCGCGACCGTGCTGGCCGTGGTCATACTCGGCACGGCGGGCGCCGGTTACCTGTACTACCAGCACCTGAACGCGAACATCCGCAAAGGCCAGCGCAGCAGCGCCGACGACTCCAAGGCGTACAAGACGCCGGCGAACGCGGCCGGGCAGACGCCGGTGAACATCCTGCTGATCGGCTCCGACAGCCGTAACACCCCCCAGGATCTGAAGCTCGGCGGCAGCAGGAGCAGCGTCGGCGCTCCCCCGCTCGCCGACGTGCAGATGCTGATTCACCTGTCCGCGGACCGCAAGAGCGCCGCCATGGTGAGCATCCCCCGCGACACCCGCGTGCACATCCCCAGGTGCACCGACCCCAAGACCGGCAAGCATTATCCGGAGACCGACGACATCATCAACACCACCCTGGCCCGGGGCGGGGCCGGCTGCACGCTGGCCACCTGGGAGGACCTCACCGGGGTCTACATCGACCACTGGATGATGATCGACTTCGCGGGCGTGGTGAACATGGCGGACGCCATCGGGGGCGTCGAGGTCTGTGTGAAGCAGAACGTCTGGGACCACCCGACGCCGGCCCAGCCCGGCGGCTCCGGGCTGAAGCTGAAGGCCGGGACCCAGAAGGTCTACGGCGAGCAGGCCCTGCAGTGGCTGCGCACCCGGCACGCCTGGGGCAGCGACCTGATGCGGGCCCGTGCCCAGCACATGTACCTGAACTCGATGGTCCGCACCCTGAAGCACCAGAACGTCTTCACCGACAGCGGGCGGCTGATGGACCTGGCCGAGGCGGCCACCAAGTCGCTCCAGGTCTCCGAGGAGATCGGCTCGGTCAAGAAGCTGTACGACCTGGCCATGGAACTGAAGTCGGTGCCGACGAACCGCATCACGTCGATGACGATGCCGCACCTCGACGACCCGCAGAACAGCGAGCACGTCGTGCCGGACAAGGCCAACGCCGACAAGGTGTGGCAAATGCTCCGCGACGACGTGCCGTTCGACAAGAACGGCAAGGCGTCGGCCGCGAAGCAGGTCGAGGTCAAGACCCCGGCGACCAAGTCGCCCTCCACGGACCCGAGTCGACTGGGGGTGCTGGTGCGCAACGCCACCCAGACCTCCACCGAGGCCCCGGTCGGCGGCCGGGCGAACGACGTCAGCCAGGTGCTGGCGCAGCACGGCTACACCCGGGCGACCGCCGACACCTCGGGGACGCTGTCCGAGGACAGCACGGTCGTGCAGTACCCGAGCGCGGACCTGGCGGGCGACGCCCAGGCCGTCGCCAAGGCGCTTGGCATTCCCATGAGTTCGGTGAAACAGTCCACCGACGTGTCCGGGGTCACCGTCGTCGTAGGGGCGGACTGGCGCACCGGCAGCAGCTACCCCAAGCAGTCCGAGCCGAAGCCCGGGGACATGCCGGGCAACACCGACTCGATCAACGGCGCGGACACCAGCAAGTGCATGGACGTGTACAGGCCCTATCAGTGGTGACCGGCGTCGGGGCCCCGGCGACGGGGCCCCGACGGATGGTCAGGCGCTGTACACCGCCGGCCGCCGCGAGGCGATGACCTTCCGCGCCAGCGACTTCGGACTGGTCAGAAAGCCCCAGCCCCACGACATGTGCATGGTGGCCAGGGCCACCGGTATCTGCAGCCGGGCCTTCGGGGGCAGCCCCCTGCCCGCCGGGACCGAGCCCGCGACGATCGCCGCCAGATAGCCGCCGGGCACGACGAGGGCCCACGGGGTGAGCACCGCGCCGGCCACGATTCCGGCCGCTATCGCGCACACCGCCGCCGGCGGGGCGAGGTAGCGCAGGTTGATGGAGCCGGAGTGGTAGCGGGCGACGACGTGCCGCCAGCGGCCGTAGTCCTTGTACTGCTTGGCCAGCGCGCGGACGGAGGGCCTCGGCCGGTACGACACCCTGAGCTCGGGCGAGAACCAGATGAGGCCGCCCGCCTCCCTGATCCTGAAGTTCAGCTCCCAGTCCTGGGCGCGGATGAACTCCTCGTTGTAGCCGCCCTGCTGCTCCAGGGCCTCGCGGCGGAACACCCCGAGGTAGACGGTCTCGGCGGGCGCGGCCTCGCCACCCGTGTGGAAGGCGGCGTTGCCGACCCCGATCTTCGAGGTCATCGCGGCGGCGACGGCGTGCTCCCAGTCGTTCTCGCCCTCGGCGTGCATGATGCCGCCGACGTTCTGCGCGCCGGTCTCCTCCAGGAGCCGGACCGCGGTGGCGATGTAGTTCTGCGAGAGCATGCCGTGGCCGTCGACACGAACCACGATCGGGTGCCGGGAGGCCTTGATCGCCGCGTTCAGCGCGGCGGGGGTACGGCCGGTCGGATTGGGAACGGTGTGCACGCGCGGGTCTCCGGCGACCAGCTCGGCGGCGATCTCGTCCGTGCGGTCCGTGGACGGACCGAGGGCGATCACGACCTCCATCTCGCCGGCGTACTCCTGCGCGAGGATCGCTTGGACGGCCCCGCGCAGATGCCGCTCCTCGTTGAGGACGGGCATGATCACAGATACGGCGGGGTGTCGCACGTCGGGCTTGGCGTTCATAGGGGGCTCACGTTACCGCGAACGGGGGACACCGGTGCGCGCCGCCGGGGCGGAGGGCCGGGCTGGAGATCGTATCGGCCTACCGTGCTCACGGATCCCACGTACGGCCTCGTCCGGAGGTGTCCCCCTTGGCAAGCCCGCCCCGGTCCCCCGCTCGTCCGCAGCGCCGACCGCAGCCGCCCCGTCGTGTGCCGCGTCCGCCCGAGCGGCCCGTGCGGTCCGTACGGTCGCCACGGCGGCCCCGCTGGGCCATGCGGGCGGTGAGCACGCTGTCGGTCGTGGTGCTCGCCTCCGCCGGGATCGGTCACGCGGTGATGAGCAGCCTGGACGCGGGGATCGCCCGGATCGACGCCTTCAAGGACATGAAGAACCGGCCGCGCGCGGGCCAGGGCATGAACATCCTGCTGGTCGGCACCGACGGCCGCGACAGGATCACCGCGGCGGAGCGGCGGCAGTACCGGCTGGGCGGGGTGCCCTGCCACTGCACCGACACGATGATGATCGTGCACGTCTCGGAGAACCGGGAGCGGGCCACCGTGGTGAGCCTGCCGCGCGACTCCTATGCCGAGGTGCCCGCGCACACCGACGTCAACTCCCGGCGGGAGGTCGCACCGCACCCCGTCAAGCTCAACGCGGCCTACGCCGAGGGCGGCCCCCAGCTGACCATCCGCACGGTCGAGAGCATGACCCATGTGAAGATCGACCACTACCTGGAGGTCGACTTCACCAGCTTCATGAGGACCGTGGACGTCCTCGGCGGGGTGAACGTCTGCACCACGACCCCGCTGAAGGACTCCTACACCGGCCTCGACCTCAGCCCCGGCACGCACATGCTGGGCGGCGGGCAGGCCCTGCAGTACGTGCGGGCCCGGCACGTGGACGGGGCGAGCGACCTCGGCCGGATGCAGCGGCAGCAGCGGTTCCTGGCCGCGCTGATCGAGCGGGCCACCTCCTCCGGGGTGCTGCTGAACCCGATGCGGTTCAGGGACGTGACCCGCGCGGTGCTCGGCTCGGTCCGTGCCGACGAGGGCTTCGGCACCGACGAGCTGCTCGACCTCGGCCGGGCCATGCGGAACTTCTCCCCGTCCTCCTCCGAGTTCACCACTGTGCCCATCGTGCAGATGAACTACGCCGTCAAGGGCCTCGGCTCGACCGTGAAGTGGGACCAGGCCAAGGCGGACCAGCTCTTCTCGTCCCTGCGCGACGACAAGCCGCTCACCGTGGACCAGCCGCAGCGCGGCCACGGCCCGGCGCCCTCGGCGCCCGTGGAGGTGGATCCGCGGCAGGTCCGGGTCCAGGTGGAGAACGGCACCGGCACGGTCGGCCTCGGCAAACGCGTCGACGCGGGGCTCGCGGCGACCGGCTTCGCCACGACCCGGCTGCCGGTGACGGCGACCTCACACGTACCGCACTCCGTGATTTCGTACGACCCCCGCTGGGACCGCTCGGCCCGTGCCCTGGCGGCCGCCCTGCCGGGGGCCCAGCTGCGCGCCGTACCGGGCCAGGGTCCGTTGCTGAGGGTGACCGCCGGGGCGGACTTCAAGAACGTGCACAAGGTGCACTTCGAGGACCCCGCCCGGCCGCAGCAGGCGGCTGTGCGCGGCAGCGAGGTCGTGTGCCCGGGAGCCGGCTCATGAGGCGCACTTCACCTGGTCGGCCGCCACCGTCTGGTGTTGAAGCGGACGCCCCGGGTGCCCGGGACGGTCTTGGACGACCCGTCCGGCTGTCTGGTCGGGCAGTCCGGTATGTCGGTGATCAGATCCCGGGGGCGCCGGCGACGACCACGAAGGCGAGGGTGCCGGTCGTCCACAGCAGGATCCTTTTGCCGGTGGACCTCTTCCCGACCTTGCGCTGGGCACGGGCGCGGGCACCGGTCCGGCCCGCGGCACGGCGAGGGCCGGGCACTCCCGGCCGCCCCGTGGCATCCGGCGCGGACCGCGGCGCCGGTACGGCCGGCTGCTCGGCGAGCGCGGCCGGCTGCTCGGCGGTCGGGGCCGGCCGCAGCTCGTACTCGCCGGTATCCGGGTTCAGCACCCACTGGTCCGCGGGATCGAAGCCGCCGCCGCGGCCGGATTCTGATGTGCTCACGTCATCACGGGTATCCGCACAGATCATCGACGGACGGCCGACGTGACACTTGCCACTTCCGTACAACCCTCTTGGGAGGGACGGCAGTTGCTAGTCCTCGAAGCCTTCGGCGGCGCGCTTCTCCCGCAGCTCGCGAATCTCCCGGCGGCGGGCCAGGCGATGGGTGCGGCGGATCTGGGCCTCCTGGTGGCGGCGGCGGTCGCGGTCGGTCTCCGGGACCACCGGCGGCACCCGGCGCGGCTTGCCGTCGGCGTCGACCGCCGCGAAGACCAGGTAGGCGGAGCCGACCTGGGTGGGCGGGGTCGACTCGTTCCAGCGCTCGGCGAGGACCCGCACACCGACCTCCATGGAGGTCCGGCCGGTCCAGTTCACCTGCGCCTTCACATGGACCAGGTCACCGACGCGCACCGGCTCCAGGAAGGCCATCTCGTCCATCGACGCGGTGACGGCGGGACCGCCGGAGTGCCGGCCCGCCACGGCACCTGCCGCATCGTCGACCAACTTCATGATCACCCCGCCGTGCACCGTACCCAGCAGGTTGGTGTCGTTGTGGGTCATGATGTGGCTGAGGGTGGTGCGCGAGGCGGACGTCGACTTGCCGGGTATGTCCGACTCCATGTCCGGTTCCACGTCCGTGGCCTGGTCTGTCATGCCCTCCACCTTATGCCGAAGCGGCAATCGCGGAATTTGTGTCGGCTTCGCAACAGCGCCGCTCTTATTTTCCGACAGCCCTTGTAAGCCCCACACCGACGCCCTGCACACTGGGGCCCATGAATGACTGGCCCCAGGGATGGTCCGACGACAACCGCGGCCCGCGCTACGGACGCGGCAGTGCCGGCGCACAGCCGGAGGGCGCCCGCGCGATGCGGCAGGTGCGGCGCGGCCCGGCGGTACCGCCCGGGCAGCGCTCCTACGGCGACCCCGGCCCGGCGGCGCCGCCGTACGGGGCCGGAGTCCCGCAGCAGCCGTCCTACGTCGACGGCCAGGGATACGACGACGGCTCCGGTTACGACAGCGGCTACAACACCGGGCAGGTGTACGGCGGCGGTGGGCAGCGCGGCGGCGGCTTCGTGCCCAACGACAACGACCCGGACCCCCGGCTCGACCACTACCGGCCGCGCCCGAACTGGCGGCGCCGGCTGAAGTGGACCGCGATCACGCTGGTGACCGTGCTGTTCGTCACGTCCGTCGCGACCTACTTCTGGGCCGACTCCAAGCTGCGCCGCGAGGTCGACCTGTCCAAGGTCATCGACCGGCCGTCCGCCGGCTCCGGCACGAACTACCTGATCGTCGGCTCCGACAGCCGTGAGGGCATGTCCAAGGCGGACGAGAAGAAGCTGCACACCGGTTCCGCCCAGGGCAAGCGCACGGACTCGATGATGATCCTGCACGTCGGCGACAACGGCGACACGCTGATCTCGCTGCCGCGCGACTCGAACGTGACGATCCCCTCCTTCCAGGGCTCCACGTCCGGCAAGATCCGCCCCGCCATGGGCCCGAACAAGCTGAACGCGGCGTACGCGTACGACGGCCCGACGCTGCTGGTGCGCACGATCGAGTACAACACCGGTCTGCACATCGACCACTACGTGGAGATCGGCTTCCAGGGCTTCGCCAAGATCGTGGACGCGGTCGGCGGTGTCACGATCAACATCGACAAGGCCTTCAAGGACAAGTACTCGGGCGCCGACTTCAAGGCCGGCGACCAGACCCTGAACGGCGCGCAGGCCCTCGCCTTCGTCCGCACCCGGCACGCGTTCGCGGCCTCCGACCTGCAGCGCACCAAGAACCAGCAGAAGTTCCTGTCGGCGCTGGCCCACCAGGTGGCCACCCCGTCGACGATCCTCAACCCCTTCAAGCTCTACCCGACCATGGGCGCGGGCCTGGACTCCCTGATAGTGGACAAGGACATGTCCCTGTGGGACCTGGCCTCGATGTTCTGGGCGATGAAGGGCGTCCAGGGCGGTGACGGCACGTCGATGAACATGCCGATCTCGGGCTCCACCGGCGGCAACCTCGTCTGGGACAAGGCGAAGGTCAAGACGCTGGTGAACGAGCTGAACAACGACCAGAAGGTCACCGTCTCCGGCAACTGACCGACCCTTCGCAGGGACCGTACGCAGAGTGAGGGCATCCCGCCGGGTGCCCTCACTCTCTGGTCAGGGCAGGGCTCACAGGCCGGCGCCCGCCATCGCACGACAGGTCTCCGCGCAGCGGCGACACGCCTCCGCACAGCGCATCATCTGCTGGTCGTCGGGCATGGACATACACGCCTCGGCGCACATGGCGCACACCTTGGCGCAGAGCGTGCACATCTCGGCGGACATGGGCGAGCGGCGCATCATCATGTCGGCGCACATGCGGGTCGTCTCGGAGCAGTCCATCAGGGCGCGCATGACCTGCATCTGCTGCTGGCCGCCCTTCTGCATGCACGAGCTCATGGTCTCCTCGCACATGCTGTGGCAGTTCATGCAGGCCTCGATGCAGTCCTGCATCTGCTGGGTGAGCGCCGGCATCATCTGGGACTGGGTCATGGCTCCTCCTCGGAGAGGCGAGGGCCCGGGGCGGGCCCCGTGTGCTTCCGTCCTACGTCGGCCGGGCCCGACCCGCATGTGACCGACCGGTCGTAAGGTGCGGCTGAACAGCAGAAAGGCGCCCCGCAGGACGCCTTTCCCAAGAGCCGAAGCCCCTTGCCGTTACGGCAGGTTGCGGGCCATGACTATCCGCTGGACTTGGTTCGTGCCCTCATAAATCTGGGTGATCTTGGCGTCGCGCATCATGCGCTCCACCGGGTAGTCACGGGTGTAGCCGTAGCCGCCGAGCAGCTGGACGGCGTCCGTGGTGACCTCCATCGCCACGTCCGAGGCGAAGCACTTGGCGGCGGCGCCCAGGTAGGTGAGGTCGGCGTCGCCGCGCTCGGAGGCGGCGGCGGCCTGGTAGGTGAGGGCGCGGGCCGCCGAGATCTTCATCGACATGTCGGCGAGCATGAACTGGATGCCCTGGAAGTCGGCGATCGCCTTGCCGAACTGCTTGCGCTCCTGGACATAGCCCTTGGCGTAGTCGAAGGCGCCCTGTGCGACACCGAGCGCCTGCGCGGCGATGGTGATGCGGGTGTGGTCCAGGGTCTTCATGGCCGTCATGAAGCCCGTGCCCTCCTCGCCGATCATGCGGTCGGCGGGGATGCGGACGTTGTCGAAGTAGACCTCGCGGGTCGGGGAACCCTTGATGCCGAGCTTCTTCTCAGGGGCACCGAAGGAGACGCCCTCGTCCGACTTCTCGACGACGAAGGCGGAGATGCCCTTCGAGCGCTTGGCGGGGTCCGTGACCGCCATGACCGTGTAGTACTCGCTCACGCCGGCGTTGGTGATCCAGCGCTTCACGCCGTTGAGGATCCAGTGGTCGCCGTCGCGGACCGCCTTGGTCTTCATGCCGGCCGCGTCCGAGCCCGCCTCCGGCTCGGAGAGGCAGTACGAGAACATCCCGTCGCCCTTGGCGAGCGGGGTCAGGTACTTCTTCTTCAGCTCCTCGCCGCCGGAGAGGATCACCGGGAGGGAGCCGAGCTTGTTCACGGCGGGGATGAGGGAGGAGGACACGCAGGCGCGGGCGACCTCCTCGATCACGATGACCGTGGCGAGCGCGTCGGCGCCGGCGCCGCCGTACTCCTCGGGGACGTGCACCGCGTGCAGGTCGTTGGCCACGAGGGCGTCCAGCGCCTCCTGGGGGAAGCGGGCCTCCTCGTCCACGGCCGCGGCGTACGGCGCGATCTTCGCCTCGACCAGGGAGCGGACGGCGTCGCGGAGCATGTCGTGCTCCTCGGACGGGCGGTACAGGTCGAAGTCAGCCGTTCCGGCCACGGTCTCTCACGCTCCAAAGACGCAGTGATACTGACGCTAATTACCGTTAAGTAACTCAAATTTTAGAGGGCCGCCCGCAGCACGCCTACGTGAGCTACACGACAGCGGGGAAATTGCCCGGCAAGGGGCCCGACTATGCTCAGGGGCCGCATCACCGACGTACCGAGCTGGAGCGCATCCATGAGCCTGAAGATCACCGTGATCGGCACCGGTTATCTCGGCGCCACGCACGCCGCGGCCATGGCCGAGCTCGGCTTCGAGGTCCTGGGACTCGATGTCGTGCCCGAGAAGATCGCCATGCTGGAGCGCGGCGAGACGCCCATGTACGAGCCGGGGCTGGAGGAGCTGCTGCGCCGGCACGTGGCCGGCTTCGAGGGCTCCACCGGCCGTCTGCGGTTCACCACCGACTGGGCCGAGATCGGGGCCTTCGGCGATGTGCACTTCGTGTGCGTGAACACCCCGCAGCGGCATGGGGAGTACGCGGCCGACATGTCGTACGTCGAGTCCGCGATCTCCTCTCTCGCCCCGCATCTGCACGGCCCGGCCCTGGTGGTCGGCAAGTCGACCGTGCCGGTGGGCTCGGCCGAGCGGCTGGCCGGCTACCTCGCGGAGCACGCCCCGGCGGGCGCGGATGCCGAGCTGGCCTGGAACCCGGAGTTCCTGCGCGAGGGCTTCGCCGTGCAGGACACCCTGCACCCGGACCGGATCGTGGCGGGCGTGCGCAGCGAGCGCGCCGAGAAGCTGCTGCGGGAGGTGTACGCGACGCCGGTCGGCGAGGGCACGCCGTTCGTGGTGACCGACTTCCCGACGGCCGAGCTGGTGAAGACGGCCGCGAACTCCTTCCTCGCCACGAAGATCTCCTTCATCAACGCGATGGCGGAGGTGTGCGAGGCCGCGGGTGGTGACGTGGCGAAGCTGGCGGAGGCCATCGGGCACGACGACCGGATCGGGGCGAAGTTCCTGCGCGCCGGGATCGGCTTCGGCGGCGGCTGTCTGCCGAAGGACATCCGGGCGTTCATGGCGCGGGCGGGTGAGCTGGGCGCGGACCAGGCGCTGACCTTCCTGCGCGAGATCGACTCGATCAACATGCGCCGGCGCGGCCAGATGGTCGAGATGACCCGGGAGGCGCTCGGTGGCGGCTCCTTCCTCGGCAAGCGGGTCGCGGTGCTCGGCGCCACGTTCAAGCCCGACTCGGACGACGTGCGTGACTCGCCCGCGCTGAACGTGGCCGGCCAGATCCACCTCCAGGGCGGCCAGGTCACCGTGTACGACCCGAAGGGCATGGAGAACGCCCGCAAGGTCTTCCCCACCCTGGGCTACGCCGACTCCGCGCCGGCGGCCGTGCGCGGCGCCGACGTCGTCCTGCACCTCACCGAGTGGCGGGAGTTCCGCGAGCTGGACCCGGCGGCGCTCGGCGAGGTCGCGGTGTCCCGGCTGATCCTGGACGGCCGCAACGCGCTCGACCCGGAGCTGTGGCGCCGGGCGGGCTGGACGTACCGGGCGATGGGCCGCCCCACCGCATAACCCACGGGACAGGTGACGCCGGTTCGGCCGAGGCTCAGTCGGCCGAACCGGCGTCTTTCCGCATTCTGCACCACCGGACACATACGTGGCCGCTGAACTGCCTGTGTCTTACCCCTCCTTGGCCCGGTACCGGCGCATCTTCGCCCGCGCCCCGCACACCTGCATCGAGCACCAGCGGCCGCGCCCGGCCGGACTGCGGTCGTAGTAGGCCCAGTGGCAGGTCTCGGCCTCGCAGGCCTTCAGCCGCATCCAGGTGCCCTCGGCCAGCCCCTCGGCGACGGCGGCGGCGACGCGGGAGCGCAGCGGGGCGTCCGGGGCGGGGGCGAGGGACGCGGAGCCGTCCCGCTCGTCCACGGCGACGTACAGCGGTGCGCCGGACAGCAGCGTGCCGAGCGGGGTCACCTCGCGGTGCGGCCGGTGCCCGGCGTGCGCGAGCAGCGCGGCCCGCAGCGACTCCCGCAGCCCCCGCGCCTCCGCCAGCCCGTCCTCGGCGATCCCGAAGCGCCCCCGGCCCTCCTCGGTGTCCAGCACGTCGGCGCCGGTCTCGATGTCCAGCGTGTTGACCAGGGACTCGACCAGCGCCAGGGCTCCGGGGGCGGCCGATCTCTCATTCATGGTTGCGACGTTACCTCCAATGCGGGAGCATGCAGTAACCGTTACCTGTTGCCCAGCTCTATGGGTAACTCATGCCGAGACACAAGGAGGTAGTCATGGCTCTCGCCAAGCTCGGCGTCGTGGTGCTGGACTGTCCCGACCCCCGTGCGCTGGCCGGCTTCTACGCCGGAGTGCTGGGCGGCACGGTGGAGGGGGTCGGCGAGTGGGTCGACCTGAAGGTGCCCGGCGGGACGGCGCTGGCCTTCCAGCAGGCGCCGGGGTTCGTGCCGCCGGAATGGCCCGCGCCGGACGCCTCGCAGCAGTTCCATCTGGACCTGGTCGTGGAGGACCTGGACGCCGCGGAGAAGGGCGTGCTGGAGCTGGGCGCCAAGCCGCTGGACGCGGAGGACCGCGAGCGGACCTTCCGTGTGTACGCGGACCCGGCTGGGCACCCGTTCTGTCTGTGCGCCTGCTGAGCCGTCCGAAGTCCCAGGGAGGACAACCATGGCGTCCGTCGCCCGTTTCCGTTCCGTCGTGCTCGACTGTCCCGATCCGCACGCGCTGGCCGCCTTCTACGCGGCGGTGGCCGGGGGCACCCCGGACGCCGAGGACGACGACTGGGTCGTCCTGAAGGTGCCGGACGGGCCGCGGCTGGCCTTCCAGCGGGCCGAGGGCCACACCCCGCCGGAGTGGCCGCGCGCGGACCGCAACGGCCAGCAGTTCCACCTCGACTTCGACGCGGGCCGGACCTGGGCGGAGATCGACGCGGCCCATGAGCGGGTGCTGGCGCTGGGGGCCCGGCCGCTGGACCTGGAGGACCGGGAGAAGAAGGACTTCCAGGTGTACGCCGACCCGGCCGGGCATCCGTTCTGTCTGTGCCGGATCGATCACCCGTGACCCGTGTGACCTAGGGCGCGTCCAGTTCCCCGATCTTCGCGTTCGATGCCTCCCGGCGGTGCTGCGCGGCGCGGGCCGTGAAGTCCGCGCTGCGCAGCACCCGTTGGACATTGCCCCAGGTCAGCAGGGCCAGCTCGGTGTCGGACCAGCCGCGTTGGAGCAGTTCGGCGATCAGGTGGGGGTAGCGGGAGGCGTCGGCGAGTTCGCGGGGGTGGGCGGCGCCGGAGTCGTAGGTGCCGGACAGGCCCACGCAGTCCGGGCCGGCCACGTCGCGGACGCGGTCGAGGTGGTCGGCGACGTCATGGACCGTCGGACCGGTCTGCTCGGCGGTCAGCGGCACCATGCACAGGCCCTTCGCCGCGCCCAGCGAGGTGAGCAGTTCGTCGGGCAGGTTGGCCGGGTGCGGGCGCAGGGCGCGGGCGGCGGAGCGGGTGCACAGCACCGGGGTCTTGGACAGCGCCAGGGCACGTTCGGTGGTGGCCCGGGAGGCGCCTGAGACGTCGGCGAGCACACCGAGCCGGTTCATCTCGCGCACCACCTCCTCGCCGAACCGGGTCAGCCCCCGCTCCCCCGCCCAGGCCGTGCCCGCGAGCGTGAGCACGCGCAGGCCGAGGGCGTGCAGGACGCGCAGGATGCCGAGGGAGTCGTCGAGCGCGGTGGCGTGCGCGGGGCCCAGCACCACGGCGACCCGGCCGCGGTTGCGGGCGTCGATGATCTGCCCGGCGGTGCGCACCAGGCACAGGCCCTCCGGATGGGCCTCGATCACGGAGCTCGCCTGGTCCAGCTGTTCCAGGGTCGCGGTCGTCGCACGGTCGCCGCCGGGGCCCTCGGGCAGGTGCAGCGACCAGAACAGCGCGCCCACGTGGCCCGCACGCATCCGGGGTATGTCGGTGTCGATGGCCGCCTCGCCCAGCTCCAGGTCGTACCAGGGCAGATGGCGCAGGGCCCACGGCAGTCCGCTGTAGCCGTCGGCGACCGGGTGGGCGGCGAGCAGGGTGTGGGCACGCCGCAGGGACGCGGGCTCCGAAGGGAAGGGGTCGTCCGGCAGGGCGTCGTCCTCGCCGACCTCGGTCGTGCCCGGGATGTCGTCCTGGAGGTCGGCCATGGCGGGGCTCCGTACGTCGTCGTTGCTTACGCCGGTCGTGAGCTACGTCGTGCTGGGTCGTATCGCCACGGTCGCACGGGGGGAAGGACGGCTTCCTGGTGAGTGGGGCGTTCGGGGGTACGGCCGGTCAGGCGTCCCGCGCGGTGCGGATCACCCCGTCCGGAGCCTCCCGGACGGGGGTCGGTCGGGCATGCGGGGCAGCAGCCGGCGGATCTCCTCGCCGTGCAGCCCGGCCGCGTACGGCTCCCGGATGCCGACGACCCGGCCGACGGCCGTCTCCGGTTGGTCACGGTGGCCGGCCGGGGGTGCGCTCGGCGGTGAGCAGCCCCTGGGGCTCGTAGTAGCGCTAGGACCGCCGGCTCACGCGGACCTGGTCGCCCGGCTGCGCCTCGGCGCACCGCTCGACCCGGTCCGGGACCGGTACTTCGGTTACGTGGGCGGGGCCGCCGGCTACAACGGCCACCCCGCCCTGACGGATCAGGCGGGGCCGCCGTCCAGCGACTCGATGGTGGCGTTGGACGGGACACGGGTGGCCTGAAGGTCACGGGCCACGTCCTCCGCCGCGCCCAGCACCCGCACCGCGTTCTGCCAGGTCAGCTTGGCCAGGTCGGTCCTGGACCAGCCGCGCCTCAGCAGCTCGGCGAGCAGGTTCGGGTAGCCGGAGACGTCGCTGAGGCCGTCCGGGGTGAAGGCGGTGCCGTCGTAGTCGCCGCCGATGCCCAGGTGGTCGATGCCGGCGACCTCGCGCATGTGGTCCAGGTGGTCCGCGACCGTGGACACCGTGGCGACCGGGCGCGGGGTGCGCTCCTCGAAGGCCGCGTGGATCTTCATCGCCTCGGGGCTGGTGTCGAGGTGGTGCAGGCCGTGGGCGCGCATGTTCTCGTCGGCCGCCGCCGTCCAGTCGACGGCCGCCTGGAGCACGAACTTCGGCACGAACGTCACCATCGCCACACCGCCGTTGGCAGGCAGCCGCTCCAGGACGTCGTCGGGGATGTTGCGCGGATGGTCGCACACGGCCCGCGCGGAGGAGTGCGAGAAGATCACCGGCGCGGAGGTGGTGTCCAGCGCGGCCCGCATGGTCGTGGCGGCCACGTGGGAGAGGTCGACCAGCATGCCGAGGCGGTTCATCTCGCGGACCACCTCGCGGCCGAAGGCCGAAAGGCCGCCGACCTTCGGCTCGTCGGTCGCCGAGTCCGCCCAGTCGTTGTTGTCGTTGTGGGTGAGCGTCATGTAGCGCACGCCCAGCTCGTACAGGCCGCGCAGGGTGCCGAGGGAGTTGTCGATCGAGTGCCCGCCCTCCGCGCCCATGAGGGAGGCGATACGTCCCTCCGTGCGCGCCGCCTCCATGTCGGCGGCGGTCAGCGCGGCCCGCAGATCGGCGGGGTGCCGGGCGATGAGCTGCCGTACGCAGTCGATCTGTTCGAGGGTCGCCGGCACCGCCCCGGGCAGGTCCGAGCGCACGAACACCGACCAGTACTGCGCCCCGACACCGCCCGCGCGCAGGCGCGGGATGTCGGTGTGCAGATGGGCGTCCTGCCGTACGGCGATGTCGCGGGCGGCGAGGTCGTAGCGGACCTGCTCGCGCAGCGCCCACGGCAGGTCGTTGTGGCCGTCGACGACCGGGAACTCGCGCAGCAGGGTCCGTGCTTCGTCCAGTGAGGTCATTGCCTGTTACTTCCCGAAGCCGAAGCCGCTCGACCCCTCGACCTTGGAACGCAGCCGCTTGCCCTTCTCGGTGGCCTGGTCGTTGAGGTCGTGCTGGAAGTCGCGCATCTTGTGCAGCAGGTCCTCGTCGTGCGTGGCGAGGATGCGGGCCGCGAGGAGACCGGCGTTGCGGGCACCGGCGACGGAGACCGTGGCGACCGGGACACCGGCCGGCATCTGCACGATGGACAGCAGGGAGTCCATGCCGTCGAGGTACTTCAGCGGCACCGGCACGCCGATGACCGGCAGCGGGGTGACGGAGGCGAGCATGCCGGGCAGGTGGGCGGCGCCGCCCGCACCGGCGATGATCACCTTCAGCCCGCGGTCGGCGGCCTGCTCGCCGTAGGCGATCATCTCGCGGGGCATGCGGTGCGCGGAGACGACGTCCACCTCGTAGCCGATCTCGAACTCGTCCAGGGCCTTGGCGGCGGCCTCCATGACGGGCCAGTCGGAGTCCGACCCCATGACGATGCCCACGACGGGGCCGGCAGCGGTGCTCATTCGGTGATGGTGCCTCTCAGATAGCCGGCTGCGTGACGGGCGCGCTCCAGCACGTCGTCCAGGTCGTCGCCGTAGGTGTTGACGTGTCCGACCTTACGGCCGGGCTTCACGTCCTTGCCGTACATGTGGATCTTGAGCTTGGGGTCGCGGGCCATGCAGTGCAGGTACGCGGAGTACATGTCCGGGTAGTCGCCGCCCAGGACGTTGACCATCACGGTCCACGCGGCGCGCGGGCGCGGGTCGCCGAGCGGGAGGTCGAGGACCGCGCGGACGTGGTTGGCGAACTGCGAGGTGATCGCGCCGTCCTGGGTCCAGTGGCCGGAGTTGTGCGGGCGCATGGCCAGCTCGTTGACGAGGACGCGGCCGTCGCGGGTCTGGAACAGCTCGACCGCGAGGTGCCCGACGACGCCGAGTTCCTTGGCGATGGTCAGGGCCATCCGCTCGGCCTGGAGGGCGAGGGATTCGTCCAGGCCGGGCGCGGGGGCTATGACCGTGTCGCAGACGCCGTTCACCTGCCGGGACTCCACCACCGGGTAGGCGACGGCCTGGCCGTGCGGGGAGCGTACGACGTTGGCGGCGAGCTCGCGGACGTAGTCGACCTTCTCCTCGGCGAGGACCGGGACGTCGGCCCGGAACGGGTCGGTGGCCTCCTCGGCGGTCTCCACGACCCACACGCCCTTGCCGTCGTAGCCGCCGCGCACGGTCTTCAGCACGACCGGGAAGCCGTCCCCCTCGGCCGCGAAGCGGACCACGTCCTCCGGGTCCCTGACGATCCGGTGCCGCGGGCACGGGATGCCGATCGCGTCGAGCTTCGCGCGCATCACGCCCTTGTCCTGGGCGTGCACCAGCGCGTCGGGCCCCGGACGCACGGGGATGCCGTCCGCCTCCAGGGCCCTGAGGTGCTCGGTGGGTACATGTTCGTGATCGAAGGTGATCACATCGCAACCGCGCGCGAACTCACGCAGCGTGTCGAGATCGCGATAGTCGCCGATGACGACATCGCTCACGACCTGCGCCGCCGAGTCCTGAGGGGTGTCACTGAGAAGCTTGAACCTGATGCCCAACGGGATGCCCGCCTCGTGCGTCATACGCGCGAGCTGCCCCCCGCCGACCATGCCGACTACCGGGAACGTCACACCCCTAGCGTATCGGCCACGCCGGGGCTGCCCGATCGCGTCCCTCACACGAACTCTTACCGGTCGCTTTCCACCCTCTTTCCGATCTGTTTCCTGGTCTTGGGCTTGTGCACAGGCGACGGAGGATTCACCCGGATAGCATGGCTGGGCTGACGAAACCTACCGACGGGAGCTGCACAGCCATGGAACCTCGTTCCTCGGGGCTGCAACGGCTCGTACGCGAGGTGGCCAAGTTCGGCACCGTCGGCGTTGCGGGCATCTTCGTCAACCTCGGCGTGTTCAACCTGGTCCGCCACGTCTCCGATCTGCCGGTGGTGCGGGCCAGCATCATCGCGACGGTGGTCGCCATCGCGTTCAACTACGTCGGGTTCCGTTACTGGACGTACCGGGACCGCGACAAGAACGGCCGCACCAAGGAGCTCACGCTCTTCCTCTTGTTCAGCGCGATCGGCCTGGTGATCGAGAACGGCGTGCTGTACGCGGCGACCTACGGCTTCGGCTGGGACAGTCCGCTGCAGAGCAACGTCTTCAAGTTCGTCGGCATCGGCGTCGCGACCCTGTTCCGCTTCTGGTCGTACCGCACCTGGGTGTTCCGCGTGCAGCCGACGCAGGAGGCGGAGTCGATCCTGGTGGCCGAGTCGAAGAGGCCCCACTCCGAGCCCGAGCCGAAGTCCCAGCGCGTTCCGTAACCCGGTTCAGCGCACCGTCGGCCGCTCCTCCTCCGTCTTGCGGGCCGGCGGCGTGCGCGAGAGGAACAGGCCGAACACCGGCGGCTGGGCCTGGAGCAACTCCAGGCGGCCGCCGTCGGCCTCCGCGAGGTCGCGGGCGACGGCCAGGCCGATCCCGGTGGAGTTCCGCCCGCTGATCGTCCGCTCGAAGATCCGCGCGCCGAGGTCGGCGGGGACACCGGGGCCCTCGTCGGTGACCTCGACCACGGCCTGGTTGCCGGTGACCCGGGTGCGCAGCGCGACGGTGCCGCCACCGTGCATGAGGGAGTTCTCGATCAGCGCCGCCAGGACCTGGGCGACCGCCCCGGGCGTGCCGACGGCCTGCAGATGCCGCTTGCCGGAGCTGACGATGGCCCGGCCGGCGCTGCGGTAGGCGGGCCGCCACTCGGCGAGCTGCTGCTGGATGACCTCGTCCAGGTCGAAGGTGACGGCGGAGCCGGTGCGCGGGTCGCGGGAGTTCGTCAGCAGCCGCTCGACCACGTCGGTGAGCCGCTCGACCTGGGTGAGCGCGACGTTCGCCTCTTCCTTCACGATGTCCGGGTCGTCCGTGAGGGTGATCTCCTCCAGCCGCATGGACAGCGCGGTCAGCGGGGTGCGGAGCTGGTGGGAGGCGTCTGCGGCCAGACGCCGCTCGGCGGTCAGCATGCGCCCGATCCGCTCGGCGGAGGAGTCCAGCACATCGGCGACCCGGTCCAGCTCGGGGACGCCGTACCGCTTGTGCCGCGGGCGCGGGTCGCCGGAGCCGAGGCGCTCGGCGGTCTCCGCGAGGTCGGTGAGCGGGGAGGCGAGCCGGTTGGCCTGGCGTACGGCGAGCAGCACGGCCGCGACCACCGCGAGCAGCGCCACGAGGCCGATGACCAGCAGGGTCCGGCCGACCTCGCGGGTGACCGCGGAGCGCGGCTCCTGCACGGTGACGGTCTCGCCCTCCTCGCCCTGCTGGCTGGCGTGGATGACATCGCCCTGCGGCTTGGTGCCGATCTCTATCGGCTGGTGGCCGGGCATGCGGATGACCGCGTACTGGTCCTTGGCGACCGGATTGCGCAGCACGTCCGCGTTGACGTTCTCCGCGGCGAGGATCCGGCTGTCCACGATGCTGGCCAGCCGCACCGCCTCGGAGTCCACCCGCTCCTGGGCGCTGTTGCTGATCGTCCGGGTCTCGACGATCACCAGGGAGATGCCGAAGACGGCGATCACCACGAGGACGACGGCGAGGGTGGACTGGATGAGACGTCGGCGCATGTTCCGTTACCTGAGGTGATCGCTGGCCCTGGGAAGGGCCCCCGGGGGAAGGGCTCAGCTCTTCTCGAAGCGGAAGCCCACTCCACGCACCGTGGCGATGTAGCGGGGGTTCGCCGCGTCGTCGCCGAGCTTCTTGCGCAGCCAGGAGATGTGCATGTCGAGGGTCTTGGTGGAGGACCACCACGTGGTGTCCCAGACCTCGCGCATGAGCTGGTCGCGGGTGACGACCCGGCCGGCGTCCCGCACGAGCACGCGCAGCAGGTCGAACTCCTTGGCGGTGAGCTGGAGTTCCTCGTCGCCCATCCACGCCCGGTGCGACTCGACGTCGATCCGCACCCCGTGCGTGGCCGGCGGCTGCTGCGGCTCGGCGGCACCGCGCCGGAGCAGGGCCCGTACCCGGGCGAGCAGTTCGGCGAGCCGGAAGGGCTTGGTGACGTAGTCGTCGGCGCCCGCGTCCAGGCCGACGACGGTGTCCACCTCGTCGGCCCGCGCGGTCAGGATGAGGATCGGCACGGTGTGGCCGTCGGCCCGCAGCCGGCGGGCGACCTCCAGGCCGTCCATGCCCGGCAGGCCCAGGTCCAGTACGACCAGATCGACGCCGCCCTGCATTCCGGCGTCGAGCGCGGTGGGTCCGTCCTCGCGCACCTCGACCTCGTAACCTTCCCGGCGCAGGGCGCGGGCCAGTGGCTCCGAGATGGACGCGTCGTCCTCGGCGAGCAGTACACGGGTCATGCAGTGATGGTAGACCGCCCGCGTGCGGTGCTGGGGTGTGATCGGTTCCAGGAACTCTTACCTTCGTACGCCGCCGGAGTGTCGTTGGTACGAACCATCACTCTGGGGATGCGATCGTAGGAGAGACCTTCGATTCCGGTCCTGCGGTTCCTCCGACACCTGTGATCCGCGTCTCAAGTCCTTCCATATCCGGCAGTGTCCTGCCTTACAGTGACCTGAACGCCTGTAGTACACCAGGGGACCTTCGGCGGGCAGACGACGCTGAAGGTCTCTTTTGTGTGCGGGCCGACCAAGATCCGTCCTGGTCGGCCTTGAAAGGAATGACCTCTGGCCGGGCTCCGCAGCGCATCGAAGCGCGACGGGGCGTGGATCCCGGTGGTCGCCGTCCACCGCTTCCGAGACCCGGAGGCGGACTCCCCCCGGGCGTTGGGGGCGGACGAGCGACCGTGCCGGTGCCGGCCGCACCCCCACCGGGCGCGCAACGCTCCAGCGCGCGTCCCGACCAGCAAGGAACGACCATGGCGTCCAGCCTGACGAAGGACTCGGTCCGCCCGGGCACCCCCGGTTCCGAGAAGACCTTCTTCGGCCACCCCCGCGGCCTGGCCACTCTCTTCATGACCGAGATGTGGGAGCGATTCTCCTACTACGGCATGAGGGCTCTGCTCCCGCTGTACCTGGTGGCCCCGGGCGGCCTGCACCTGAGCGCGGGCACGGCGACCGCCATCTACTCGGTGTACGTGTCGCTCGTGTACCTGCTCGCCCTGCCCGGCGGCTGGGTCGCGGACCGCTTCCTCGGCCCCCGCAAGACGGTCGCCGTCGCGGGCCTGATCATCATGCTCGGCCACCTGTGCCTCGCGCTGCCCGTGGCCGCGAGCTTCTTCGTGGGCCTGGGTCTCGTCGCCATCGGTTCGGGTCTGCTCAAGGCCAACATCTCCACGATGGTCGGCCACCTCTACAAGGGCCCGGACGACCCGCGCCGGGACGGTGGCTTCACCCTCTTCTACATCGGCATCAACCTGGGCGCCTTCGCCGCGCCGCTGGTCATCGGCACCGTCGGTGAGAACGTCAACTGGCACCTGGGCTTCGCCCTCGCCGCGCTCGGCATGGCGCTGGGTCTGGCCCAGTACCTGCTGGGCGGCCGCCACCTGAACCCGAAGAGCAGCGAGGTCCCGACCCCGCTGACCCCCGCGGAGAAGTCCGCCACCCTGCGCAAGGGCCTGACCTGGCTCGCCGTCGCCGCGGTCTTCTACGGCGTCGTCGGCGGCACCGGCCACTTCACCCTGAACTGGGCGCTGATCCCGCTCACCGTGATCGGCCTGATCGTGCCGATCCTGGTCATCGCCCGCATCCGCCGGGACAAGGACCTGGACGCGGGCGAGAAGTCGAAGGTGTCGGCGTACGTCTGGTTCTTCGTCGCCGCCGCCGTCTTCTGGATGATCTACGACCAGGGCGGCTCGACCCTGTCGCTCTTCGCGGACGGCTCGGCCAAGAACTCGATCGCCGGCTGGACGTTCCCGGTCTCCTGGTACCAGTCGGTCAACCCGGTCATGATCATGGCGCTGGCCCCGGTCTTCGCCTGGGCGTGGCTGTGGCTGAACCGGCGCGGCAAGGAGCCGAGCACGATCGTGAAGTTCGCCTCCGGCCTGGTGCTGATCGGTGCGTCCTTCTTCCTCTTCCTCGCCCCGCTGTCGATCGCCGAGGGCGGTCACAAGGCCGCGGCGATGTGGCTGGTCGCGATCTACTTCGTGCAGACCGTCGGTGAGCTGACGCTGTCGCCGGTGGGTCTGTCGGTGACGACGAAGATGGCGCCGAAGAAGTACGCCTCGCAGATGATGGGCGTCTGGTTCCTCGCGGTCACCGCGGGCGACTCGATCACCGCGCTGGTGTCCAACCCGGCCATCGGCGGCGTCAACCTCGACAAGATGGGCTTCGTCGCCCTGGAGGCCGTGCTCGCCGTCCTCGCCGGTGTGGCGGTGTGGGTGTACCGCAGCAAGGTCAACAAGCTGATGGGCGACGTGCACTAGTCGTCCGGACCCGGCCGAGAGAGGGCCGCTGCATCCCGGTGGGTGCGGCGGCCCTCTTTCATGTCGGGAGGGCCGGCCCTGGCAGGAGGATCAGCCCTGGCAGGAGGATCAGCGGGCCCTTCGTTTCGGCATGACCGTGAACACCGCGCCGCCCAGCAGGATCGCCGTGCCCGCCACCAGGCCGAGGGCCTTCAGGGCGCCGTGGTCGCTCGCGCCGGTCTGGGCGAGACCGCCGGAGCCGGAGGCGCTGCCGCTGCCGCCGGTCGAGGAGGTGCCTCCCGAGGTCGACGTGCCTCCGGACGAACCGCCCGGCTGCCGGCTGGTGTCCAGGGTGAGGGAGACCTCGGTCCTGGTCGGGGTGCACGTCGTGGTCGTACCGAGCGCCTTGACCGTGAGGACGCCCGGGGACAGCGTCGAGGTGCCGCTCGCGCCGGGCTTGTAGGTGCCGGTGAGGTCGGGGATCTCGATCGGGTCGCCGGACTTGATGTCCTTGGCGTTCGTCGGCCCCTCCACATGCACCCTGCCCTTGTCGGCGCCGCCCAGCACCACCTCCATGGACGGCTTCACGGACCCCTTCGGGATGTCGGCGGGGCTGTTCATCACCGACTTCTTGAACTGCACGGTGAGGTCGAAGTTCCCGCTGTTCTTCTTCGCGTTGATCTGCACCGGCGAGGTCGCGTTCTTGTCGCCGATCGGGGTCTTGCAGGCGTAGGGGATCTGCACCTCCTTGCCGGTGAAGTCGGTCTGCCCGCTGCCGCTGCTCGAGGTCGCCGTCGGAGAGGTCGACCGGGTCGGTGTCGTCGACCGGGTGGGCGTACTGCTCGGCGTGCCGCCCCCGTCCCCGCCCGTCACCTGGATGGTCGCCGCCTTCTGCACGGTCTCCTTGGGCGTGCACTTGGTGTCGGTCGACATCGCGTTGACGGTGTACGCGTCCGGCGTCAGCGTCACCTCGCCGGCCGTCGTCAGCTTGACGCTGCCCTTCATGTCGGACAGCACCATGGCACCGCCCTTGGGGATCGCGGGGTTCGTGCGCGTCCCCTGCATCGCGATGTCGGCGACCTGAGCACCGGCCGCCTTCAGAGTTCCGGACGGCTGGACCGAGTTGGCGGGCAGGTCGATGATGTCGGGGTTCTTGGACGCGGCCTGGACGAACTTCCACACGACGTCCACCGTGTCGCCGACCTTCGCCGTGGCCGGCGCGGTGATCTCGACCTTCGTGGTGCCGTCGATCGGGCTGATGCCCGCGGGCGGCACGCAGTGGGTGGCGTACGACACCTCGGCCGCCTGCGCGGGGCTCGCGGCGAGGCCCAGCAGGACGCCCGCACCGCTCAGCGCCAGCGCGGCGCCCGCGGCCGTACCTCTCCTTCGGATGCTCACGTCGGTCCTTTCGTGGTGGGAGTCGTCGGACTCGTCGGGCTGTCGGTGTGCGGTGCGGAGAGCCGGCCGGCCGGGTCGCCCGGGACGGCGTCCGGGGCGAACCACGGCAGGGTCGGGTTCGTGGGGTGCGGTTCTTCGGTGCGCGAGCGCGGCAGCCGGGGCAGGCGCAGGGCCGGCCGGGGCAGGGTCAACGGGCCGGTACGGCGGGGACCGCCCGGGCGGCGTGGCCGCAGCCGGTCCACCACGGCCATGCCGATGCGGAACAGCGCGGCCGGGACGACCAGGCAGAGCAGGATCCAGAACAGCGTCACGCCCCAAGGGCGGTCCACACCCCACGGCTGTTCGGCGAGCACCCTGCCGTCGTACTTCAGCAAGACGGTGTAGTCGCCGTGGGCCCCGGCGGACAGCTCGACCGGCAGCCTGACCTCGGCCTTCCTGCCCGGGGCCAGGGTGCCGTGCCACTGCCGGTCGTCCCACTGCGGGGCGAAGACGCCGTGTGCGGAGCCGACTTGGAACACCGGGTCCTTGATCGCTCCGGAACCGGTGTTGCCGACGGTGAAGACGAGGGTGCGGCTCGGTGGGGCACCGAACCAGGTGAGCAGTCCGCTAGACCCGGTGAGCCGCGTGTCGGAGAGAACCGCCGGCCGGCCCCCGGACTGTCCGGCGGGCAGCGGGGCGACGGGATGCCCGGCGACCCGCAGGACGGCGTCCGCCTCCGCCTCGGCACCGGTGACGGTGGCCACGTGCACCACGCAGGGGCAGGGCACGGGCGGTTCGGCGACGGGCAGTTTCCGGCTGAAGGCACCCTGGGCGTCCGTGGTCACGGCGCGGCCGTCGCCGTTCGCACAGGAGTTGGTGCCGCCGATGACACCACGGGCCGGTGTGGCCCGTCCGCACACCAGCAACATCAGCAACGTGTGCGACCGCCAGCCGCTGCCCCTGACGGTGACCGAGCCACCGGCACCGGCCTGAGCCGCCGACAACGTCACGCCAGGCCCGCCCGCCGCGTCCACCGCGCCGGCCGGACGGCCGGTGAACGACAGCAGAAGCAGCGTGACCACCGCCGCCACGGCCGGCACCCGCAGTCCCCTCACCTTCCCGCTCACTTCACTGCGCCTTCCGTCAACTCACCTCGGGGGTGGGGGGCCTCGGCGACGACAGCGCCCGGTAGGCCCTCAGCCGTCGGCCCCCCGGCCGCGGTACGGCTTGGCCGCCTGCGCACGGCGATCACCGCGACCGTCCCCACCAGCAGCGCGCCGCTCGTCCCCGCCACCGTCGGCCACGGCACGAACCGGGCCGACGTGGTCGCCGTGTCGTGGGCTCCGCCCGGGGCCGTGACCGTCAGCCGTACGTCGACCGCGTCCAGCGCGGGCCGGTCGGGCCAGGGCTCGGTGAACTGCACGCGGGCGCCGGGGCGCAGGTGGACGGGGAGGGGGCGCGGCGCACGGTCCAGGACCCGGCCGACAACGCCGTCCGCGCGCACCGCGAGCCTCGGAACCAGGACGGTCGTACCGCGGTTGACCAGCTCGTACGTGATGCGGTCGGCGTGCACGGCGAGGTGCTCGACGGTCAGCGCGGCGAGCGCCGGGCCACCGACGCGCAGCCGGACCGGGACGGTCGCCGTACGCCCCCGCGTGTCCCGCGCGACGACGGCACCGGAGCGGTCGCCGGGCGCGGTCCCGGGCGGCACGGTCACCGTGAAGGGCACCTCGGCGCGGGTGCGGGCCGGGACGCGTATCCCGTTCTCGGCCCTCTGCGCGAAGACGGTGCGCAGTCCGGTTCCGGACAGCCGTACGACGACCGGTGCCCGCCCGGGATTGGTGACGGACACCGTGTCCTGCAGGACCGTCCCCGGGGGGCCCTCGGCGTAGAAGGACGGGCGGCCGCCGCCCGCGGGCGCGATGGACCACTGCGCGGATGCGGCGAAGGCTCCGGTTGCGGCGCCCACCACAGCGCCCCATGCGGCGCACAGGCACAGGGCCGCAGGCAGTACGGCGCGAGCCGGAAGCGATGCGTGGGTCCGGGGCGGGCACCGATGGCGGGTCAGGGCGCGGGCGGCGGACGGCATGGGCGGCTCCGGCGGTTGGCCTGGGTTGCGGCGGTGGCTCGGCTTCGGCGGTCGGTCTGGGTTTCAGCGGTCGTCGGTCCGGCTCAGCGCCGTGCGGCCTGGCGGCGGGTCAGCCAGAGCGTGCCGGCCGCGCCGGCGAGGAGCACCGTGCCGCCGAGGGTGCCGAGGGCGACCGCGCTGTCCTCGGGGCCGGTCTGCGGGAGCTGTCCGCCGGCGGGCGAGGAACCGCCGGAGGAGGCCGACGACGAGCCGCCGGCCGCGGTCACGTCCAGCGTGAGCCCCGGCTTCGGGCTGTTGGTCGGCGTGCAGGTCGTCGTCGTACCGAGCGCCTTGATGATCAGCGTGCCCGGCGTGAAGGTGACCTTGCCGGTCTTCTTCGGCGTGTAGGTGCCGCTCAAGTCGCTGATCTTGATGGGGGTGTTGGCGGGGATCGCGGCCGCGTTGGCGGGCCCGCTGACCGGCAGCGTGCCGCTGTCGGCGCCGCCCAGCACGATGCTCGCGCTCGGGGTCATCGCGCCCTTGCCCAGCTCGACGGGGCTGGAGGAGACACCCTTCTGCCAGGACATGGTGATCTTGTAGCCGCTGCCGCTCTTGACGCCCGTCATGTCGATGGGCGAGACGGCGCTCTTGACGCCGATCGGGGTCTGACAGCGGTAGTTCACGTCGACCACGTCGGCATGGGCGGCCGGCGCGGACAGCAGCACCACCGAGCCGGCCAGGGCCGCGGCGGACGCGAGCGCGGCGGTTCGTTTCGGGTACGACACGGTCGGTCCACCCCATTCGTTCCGGATTCATTCGGGCGAGAAGTTCCTGACGGCGTATCAGATTCGGCCGTCAAGGTACGCCCGGCGTCGCGAGGAGGGAAGACGCATCACACGCCGGAGTTTTGGCGATCCGGCGTGTGTCACGCGTGGCTGGAGTGGAGGGTGGGCCCGGGGGCCCGGGATGCACTACGGCCTGCGCAGCACCTCCGGCAGGCCCCAGCGCCGCAGCACCTCGGGCACGGCGACCGTGCCGTCGGCCCGCTGGTGCTGTTCCAGGAGGGCCGGCACCAGACGGCTGGTGGCCAGGCCCGAGGCGTTGAGGGTGTGGACGTACGCCGTCCGGCCGCCCCCGGCCGGACGGTACCGGATGCCGCCGCGCCGGGCCTGGTAGTCGCGGGCGTTCGACACCGAGCTGACCTCGGCGTAGGCGCCGAGGCTGGGCAGCCACACCTCGACGTCGTACGTCCCGGCCTGCGCGGCGCTGGTGTCCCCGGCAGCGAGCCGGGTGACCCGGTAGTGCAGGCCGAGGCCGGCCACCAGCTCCTCCGCCCGGCCGAGGAGTTCTCGCTGGGCCGCGTCCGAGTCGGCGGGCCGGGTGAGCTGGAACATCTCGACCTTGTTGAACTGGTGGCCGCGCAGGGTGCCCCGCTCGGCGGTGCGGTAGGCGCCGGCCTCCTTGCGGTAACAGGGCGTGCAGGCGACGTACTTGAGCGGCAGGTCGCGCTCGTCAAGGGTCTCGCCGTGGTGCAGGGCGGCGAGCGCGGTCTCGGCGGTGGGCAGCAGGAAGCGCTCGGGACGGCCGTCGGCCCCGCGGTCCGTGACGAAGACGTCGTCGGCGAACTTCGGGAACTGGCCCGCGGTGTAGCCGGCCTCCCAGGTGAGCAGGTGGGGCGGCAGCACGAAGGTGTAGCCCGCCCGGCGGTGGCTGTCCAGGAAGTAGCTGAGCAGAGCCCACTCCAGCGCGGCACCCTCGCCCCGGTAGACCCAGTTCCCGCTGCCGGCGAGCGCGGCGCCGCGCCGGTGGTCGACCAGTCCGAGTTCCTCGGTGAGCCGCACGTGGTCGCGGGGCGGGAAACCGAACTCCGGGCGGGTGCCCTCGGTGCGGACGACCTCGTTGTGTTCCTTGCCGCCCGCGGGCACGTCCGGGTCGGGGAGGTTCGGCAGGCCGTCGAGGAACGCGCGGTGCTCGGCGTCCAGCCGGCCGTGCGCGACGGTGGCCTCCGCGACCCGGTCGGCCAGTTCCGCGCCCGTGTCGAGGAGTTCGTCCGCCGGTGTGCCGGCCCGGCGGCGGGCCGCGATGTCCGCCGAGACGCGGCGCCGTTCGCCGCGCAGCCGCTCCAGGGCCGTACGGGCCTCGCGCAGCCGTTCGTCGAGGGCGAGGAAGGCGTCGAGGTCCACGTCCAGGCCGCGTTTGGCGAGGCCTTCGCGGACGCGTCGGGGGTGCTGTCGGATGAGGGTGACGTCAAGCATGGTGCTGCCCAACTGGTCGGCGGGGCGACACGGTCCGCCCCGGGTCGGTTCCCTCGGGGCGTGGGCGAGAGGGTGCTCGCGGTGCCACCACGCCTTCGCCGTCGCACGACGGCCTCTTCGGGCCCGATGACGGGGGCCGGCCGGCGGGGCATGGGGGCCGTCGTGGCGCGGCGGTCCGTTCCTCCCCGCACTCGGGAGGGGATTCACACCGGGGTGCGAGGCCGCCTTCACAGCGGGTGGCGGCTCTCTCGGCTCGCTGAGCCCGGGCTACTCGTCTCCGTCAGCGCGTTGCGCCCAGGGTAGGAAGGGCCGTACCCACAAGAAAGCGAATTTCCGCGCGGGTGCCGCCGAAGCGGAACGCTCACGCCGGAGCGCTCACACGGGAGCACTCACGCCGGAGCACTCACGCGGGGGCGCCCAGCTCCGCCCACACCGTCTTGCCCGGGCGGCCCGCGGTGCGGACGACGCCCCAGTCCAGGCAGAGCCGCTGCACGATGAACATGCCGTGGCCGCCGGGGCGGCCGGCGCGGTGGGGGGTGCGAGGGGCGGGCTGGCCGGTGCCGCGGTCGGAGACCTCGATCCGGATCACCTTGTTGTCGCAGGCCAGGAGCAGCTCGTCGGGGCCCTCGGCGTGCAGGCAGGCGTTGGTGACCAGTTCGGAGACGACGAGCAGCACGTCCTCGGCCGCGGCCCGCTGGTCGGCGCCGGCGGCGGGCAGCCAGCCCCATGCGTACAGCGCCTGGCGGGCGAAGTCGCGGGCGAGCGGGACGACCCCGCTCTCGCCCGCGAGGCCGATTCTGCGGACGTGCGGCCCGCCGGTGCTCTGAGTGCCGCCGGCGGGCCCGGGCGGCACGGACGGCGCGGCTGCCCCCGTGGGCGCGCCTGCCGTCGGCGCACCCCCCTCGGACGCCCCGGAAGCGCCGCTGGGCTCCGGGCCGCGGTCGCCCGGCGAGTAAGGCCGGGTGGTGCTCATCAGCGCTTCACCTCACCGATTCACCAGTTCATGATTCAAAGGGCCGGCACTGCTGCGTGCCGGCCGGTCCGTACGTCGTCCGCCCGCTGCGCGCAGGCCGTCCGGCCGATGTCCGCGCGGGGTGTCCCGCTCGCCCGTCCGTCGCACGTACGTCCCGTCCAGTCGTTTCGCCGGTGCCGGGGCGGTCCGGGACCAGCGTTCGTCAGGGTGTGCCCCGCCTTCTCCTGCCCTCTCCTGCCCGGCCGATCCGGCACAACACCCCTGATTTCGGCGTGCCGGGCGCGGACGCCCGGGGCCGGCGGCATGCGGGAGGGCGGGGACGGCGGACTCAGTCGGCGCCGTCGGCCAGGGCCGCCTCCACGGAGTCGTGCACGGTGAAGACCGCCTCGGCCCCGGTGATCTCGAACACACGGGCGACCACCGGCTGCATCCCCGCCAGATGGACCCCGCCACCGGCGGCCTCCGCCTTCAGCCGGGCGCCGAGCAGGACGTTCAGCCCCGTGGAGTCACAGAACTCCAGGCGGGTGCAGTCCACGACGAGGCGCGAAAAGCCCTTGGCCAGGAGGTCGTCGAGGGGCTCACGCAGCAGATCGGCGGTGTGGTGATCGAGCTCACCCGCCGGTGTCACAACGGCGCTGGAGCCCTCTTCCCGCACCTCCACCAGAAGCCGGCCCGACTGTGCACTGCCGACCGTCCCGTGGTCCATGCCGTCTCTCTCCCGAGGTCGTGGACGCTGACTGCTCTCGAACATTACGCCCTTCATGCGCACTCCGGCACCCGAAGAACCTCACGGAACCGGACATATCACAACAGAACGCACTTGCGATCGCCTCGGTCGAGCAGGTAGGGCTAGTAAGTACACCTACCCCTACACGCCGGCTTCGGAGGCGCCGCACACCGCAGTGCACGCAGGCATCGGCAGCCATATGCCGAGAACGATGGAGGACACCATGTCACCCCGGCTCGACGCATCGCATACCCCGGTCGCGACGTCGACACCCCCACCGGAACAACTGGATCATCCCATCGACGCCCTCGACCCCTTCGAGGGACTCCCGGAGATCCCCCCGTACGACGAGATCGGCCCGGTCGATGCGCGGGCCCTGTCCAAGACCCTCTTCGAGCGCCTTCAGTCGCTGGAGGAGGGGACGCACGAGTACTCGTACGTCCGCAACACCCTCGTCGAGCTCAACCTCGCGCTCGTCAAGTTCGCCGCCTCCCGCTTCCGCTCCCGCAGCGAGCCGATGGAGGACATCATCCAGGTCGGCACCATCGGCCTGATCAAGGCGATCGACCGCTTCGAACTCGCCCGCGGGGTGGAATTCCCCACCTTCGCGATGCCGACGATCATCGGCGAGATCAAGCGTTTCTTCCGTGACACCTCGTGGTCCGTGCGTGTTCCGCGCAGACTGCAGGAGCTGCGCCTGGACCTGGCCAAGGCCGGGGACGAGCTGGCCCAGCGTCTGGACCGGGCCCCGACCGTCCAGGAGCTGGCCGAGAAACTCGGCATCTCCAACGACGAGGTCGTGGAGGGCATGGCCGCCTCGAACGCCTACACCGCCTCCTCGCTGGACGCCCAGCCCGAGGAGGACGAGACCGAGGGCGCGCTCGCGGACCGCATCGGGTACGAGGACCACGGGCTGGAGGGCATCGAGTACGTGGAGTCCCTCAAGCCTCTGATCGCCGAACTGCCGCAACGGGACCGGAAGATCCTCGCCCTGCGGTTCGTGGCGAACATGACCCAGTCGGAGATCGGCGAGGAACTCGGCATCTCCCAGATGCACGTGTCCCGGCTGCTGTCCCGCACGCTGGTACGGCTGCGCAAGGGTCTGACGATCGAGGAGTGACCTCCGCGTCCGCTGCGGTGACGCCTTGACGGCGGCCCGGCCACCGGTGCCGGGCCGCCGCGGCGTCCTCATCACCGGACCCACCCCTCCGGTTGACGCGGGTATCCACGAATCCGCCCGCCATACCGGATTCTTGGCACCCCTTCGGACCAACTGCCCCCGTGGTCCCAACCGTTATGCGGTTACCGGCGGAAACCTCTTTCCCCGGCCGTCCCCCTCGACCACTATGGCCCCCCGAACTGGCTACTGGCCGGTATGTCAGGCCCGGGGCCGCAACGGCGCGGTGCACGGTGGTACGAGGAGGCTGGACACATGGCTCAGGGGGACGGGGCCGGGACGGGCGGAACCGAGGCGGGCGGCACCGGGACGGCCGGGGAGTACGAGGACGCGCCGGACGCCCGGCTGACCGAGCTGCTCCGCTCCCCCACGGCGACGGCGTACCCCGCCCTGCAGGAACTGCGCCGCCGGCACCACCCGGCGGTCCTGGCCTACGCCCGGCTGTGCGCGGCGGGCGAGTCCGCCGCCCGCCGGCTGGCGACCGAGGTCCTCACCACGGCGGCCCGCGAGACGGCCCGGGGCGTCGACCCGGCCGTCCCGATGCGCCACCGGCTGCTGCTGCTCACCGCACGGCTGGCGGCCGGCTGGGCGGGCGACGAGCGCTCCGCCGGCGTCGACCCCGGACTGCTGCTCGTCCTGAACGCCTCCGGCCTGCCCGAGGGCCCCACCCCGGCCCTGCTCCCGGCGTTCCGCTCGCTGCCCTCCCGTACCCAGGGCCTGATCTGGTACGGCGTGCTGGAGGCGGAGCCGCAGGGCCGCACCGCCGCCTTCCTCGGCCTGAGCGGCGTCGACGTGGCCTACGGCACCCCGCAGGCCCTCAAGGCCCTGGCCCAGGCCTGCCTCCGCGACCGTCTCGCCGCCTCCGACGACCCGCGCTGCGCCGACTTCCGCCGGCTGATCGAGGAGGCGGTACGGCCGGACGGCCCGCGCCGCAGCCCCGACCTGGACGCCCACATGGCCCGCTGCCCGCACTGCACGGCCGCGTTCGAGGACCTGCGGTCCTTGCGGGACGCGCCCCGGCAGGCCCTGGCGGAGGGCCTGCTGCCGTGGAGCGGAACGGCGTACATACGGGCCGGGGAGCCCCCGGCCGCCCCCGGCGCTCCTGCCGTACGTCCGTCCTGGCCGCCCCGGCGGCGCCTCCTGCTGATCTCGGCGGCCCTGGGCGTGGCCCTGACCCCGCTGCTGGTGTTCGTCCTCACCCCGGCCCACACCGACGAGCAGCAGCCGACGGCGGCGACGCCCACGCCTCCCCCCGTGACGGTGACGGCCACGGTCTCCGTCACCCCGTCCCCGTCCCCCTCCCCCACGAGTTCCCCCTCACCCGCGTCCTCTTCCCCCACACCCAGTCCGTCGCGCCCGGCCACACACCCGCCGCGCACCCGGAAGCCCACTCCCACGCCGACACCCTCGTTCGCGCCGCCGGGCACCTCCTTCGCCCAGGTGGTGAACCTGGCGACGGGCCGCTGCCTGGACATCCGCGACGGCGATCTGTCGCAGGGCAACGACGTCATCACGGCCCCCTGCTCCTCCGTCGACACCCAGCGCTGGAGGTTCGACACCTACCTGGGCGTACTGCGCTCCGGCGCCGACGACACCTTCTGCCTGGACAGCCGGGGCTCGACCGACCGCGGCCTGGGCATCTGGACCTGCGACTCGGTCTACGGCGGCAACGGCGACAACCTCCGCTTCACCGTCGACCCCGACGGCACGATCCGCCCGAACATCGCCATCGAGACGGCGGTGACCCCGGACGGCAGATACGACGTGTCCCTCCAGCCCCTGGACGGCAACGGGGAGCAGCGGTGGCGGGCGGGGGCGCGGTGACACGTTCCCCGGGGAAGCGTTGTGCCAGGCGCTGCCTGGAAACGCCAGGTGGCCGAGGCGCTCGGCGCACGGCTCCACCTGTTCGACCGGCGCGCGGAGTTCGCCGACCGCTTCGTCGCCCCGGCCGTCGCCGCGCAGGCAGCGCGTGTCGGTGACTGCTGCTCAGACGACCCGCACGCCGCCGCGCCACACCCCGCTGACCAGCGGCACCCCCGGCCGGTATGCCAGGTGGACGTGGCTGGGGGCGTCCAGGAAGGTCAGGTCGGCTCGGGTGCCGGGGATGAGGCGGCCGATGTCGGTGCGGCGCAGGGCCGCCGCGCCGCCCGCCGTGGCAGCCCAGACCGCCTCGTCCGGGGTCATCCGCATGTCGCGGACGGCCAGGGCGATGCAGAAGGGGACCGAGGAGGTGAAGGACGAGCCCGGGTTGCAGTCCGTGGACAGGGCCACCGTCACGCCCGCGTCCAGCAGGCGGCGGGCGTCCGGCCACTCGGCGCGGGTGGAGAACTCGGCGCCGGGCAGCAGCGTGGCCACCGTGTTGCCGCCGGCCAGGGCGTCGACGTCCGCGTCCGTGAGGTGGGTGCAGTGGTCGGCGCTCGCCGCGTCGAGTTCGACGGCCAGCTGGACGCCGGGGCCGTAGGAGAGCTGGTTGGCGTGGACGCGCGGGTGGAGGCCCTTGGCCTTGCCCGCGGTGAGGATCGCGCGGGCCTGGTCGCCGTCGAAGGCGCCCTTCTCGCAGAACACGTCGATCCAGCGGGCGTGCGGCGCGCAGGCGTCCAGCATCTCGCCGGTGACCAGGGCGACATAGGCCGCCGGGTCCTCTGCGTAGTCGGGCGGGACGATGTGCGCGCCCAGGTACGTCACCTCGTCGGTGTGCCGCGCCGCGATGCGCAGCGCGCGGGACTCGTCCTCGACGGTCAGGCCGTAGCCCGACTTGGTCTCGAACGTCGTCGTGCCCTGGCGGAGGGCCTCGTCGAGGTAACGGGTGAGGTTGGCCTCCAGTTCCGCGTCGCTCGCCGCCCGGGTGGCCGCGACCGTGGTGCGGATGCCGCCGGCCGTGTAGGAGCGGCCGGACATGCGGGCGTTGAACTCCTGCGTGCGGTCTCCGGCGAAGACCAGGTGCGAGTGGGAGTCCACGAAGCCCGGCAGCACCGCCCGGCCGCCCGCGTCGACCCGGTTGTCAGCGGCGGGTGCTTTGCTGGATTCACCGGTCCACGCGATGCGGTCGCCTTCGATGACGACGGCCGCGTCCTGGATCAGGCCGAGGGGGGAGCCTCCCCCACTCTCGAATGTGCTCGAGCGGGGGGACCCCCATCCGAGGGAGGGGTCGTTGGTGACCAGCGTGGCGATGTTGGTGATGACGGTGCTGCTGCTCATGGTGTCCTCGTGGGTGGTGGTCAGGAGCGAAGGGCTTCGACTGCCCGCGCGAGGGCCTGTGGCACGTCGGGTACGAGCGTGTGCACCCCGTCCCGTACGACATGCCGTCCGCCGACGACCGTATGCCGTACGTCCGCTGCCGTCGCGGCGAATACGGCCGTCTCGGCGCCCAGCCTGGGCAGCGGGCCCGCTGTCCTGACCGAGTCCAGGGCGATCGTCGTGAAGTCGGCGAGGGCGCCGGGTTCGAGGGTGCCGGCCTGGTCCCAGCCGAGGGCGGTGTGGCCGTCGGCGGTGGCGGCCCGCAGCAGGGCGAGCGCCGTCCAGTGCCCCCGGGTGCGGGAGCGCAGCCGCTCGTTCAGCTCCATCGCGCGCGCCTCTTCGAGCAGGTCGATGACGGCGTGGCTGTCGGAGCCGAGGGAGAGCGGGGAACCGGCCCGCTGCAGGGCGACGGCCGGGCCGATGCCGTCGGCCAGGTCCCGCTCGGTCGTCGGGCACATGCAGGTGCCGGTGCCGGAGCGGCCGAGCAGGGCGATGTCCTCGTCGGTGAGGTGGGTGTTGTGCACGCCGGTGGTGCGCGGCCCGAGCACGCCGTGGTCGGCGAGCAGCCGGGTGGGCGTGCAGCCGTGCGCGGCGAGGCAGGCGTCGTTCTCGGCGGTCTGCTCCGACAGGTGCACGTGCAGCGGGGCCCGCCGCTGCTCGGCCCACCCCGCCACGGTCGCCAACTGCCCGGCCGGCACGGCCCGTACGGAGTGAATCGCCGCCCCGATCCGCGCGTGCTCCCGCTCCTTGAGAACTGCACAGCGTTCGGCCCAGGCCTCCGCGCTGCCGTCGGAGAACCGCAGCTGGTGGGTGCCCGGCGGCGCGCCGAAGCCGGAGGACAGGTAGCAGGTGTCGAGGAGGGTGATCCGGATGCCGGCCTCGGCGGCGGCGTCGACCAGCGCCTCACCCATGGCGTTGGGGTCGGCGTAGGGGGTGCCGCCGGGCGCGTGGTGCACGTAGTGGAACTCGCCGACGCAGGTGATGCCGGCCAGGGCCATCTCGGCGTACACCGCGCGCGCCAGCGCGTGGTAGGTGTCCGGGGTCAGGTGGTCGGCGACGGAGTACATCACCTCGCGCCAGGTCCAGAAGGTGCCGGAGCCGACGTGGACGGTGCCGCGCAGCGCCCGGTGGAAGGCGTGGCTGTGGGCGTTGGCGAGCCCCGGCAGCGTGAGCCCGCGCAGCACCTCGGCGCCGGGCGGCGGAGCGGGCGTCCCGGTGCGGACGGCGCTGATCCGGCCGTCCTCGGTGTCGAGGGCCACGCCCGGCTCGACGTTCGTGCCGAGCCAGGCGTGCTCCAACCAGTAGGTCCGCTTCGTCACCTGCAGACCAGCCCTTCCAGTACGTCGGCGAGCGCGCGTACCCCGGCCATGCAGTCGTCCTCGGCGGCGAACTCGGCCGGGGAGTGCGAGACACCAGTGGGGTTGCGCACGAACAGCATGGCGGTCGGAATGCTGCCGGAGAGGATTCCGGCGTCGTGTCCGGCCCCGGTCCCGAGGACGGGCACCTTCAGGCCGGTGTCCTTGCCCAGGATGCGGGCGAGTTCGTCGCGCAGGGCGTGGTCGAACTCGACGACCGGGGTGAAGGACTCCCGGACGACGTCCAGGTCGATGCCGCGGGCGTCCGCGTACTTCCGGGCCGCCTGCTCGATCCCGCCGACCACCGTGTCCAGGGTGTCCTGGTCGGCGGCGCGGGAGTCGAGCCAGCCACGCACGAGGGAGGGGATCGCGTTGACCCCGTTGGGCTCCACGGCGATCTTGCCGAAGGTGGCGACGGCACCGGCGAGTTCGGCCTCGCGGCGGGCGGCGAGCACGGTCTCGGCGTAGGACAGCATCGGGTCGCGGCGGTCGACCAGCCGGGTGGTGCCGGCGTGGTTGGCCTCGCCGCGGAAGTCGAACCTCCAGCGGCCGTGCGGCCAGATGGCGCTGGCGATGCCGACCCGGTCGCCGGACAGGTCCAGCGCACGCCCTTGTTCGACGTGCAGCTCGACGAAGGCGCCGATCCGGGCCAGCCGCTCCGGGTCGGCCCCGATGCCCTCGGGGTCGTACCCGGCGGCTGCCATGGCCTGCGGGAGGCTGACCCCGTCGGCGTCGGTGAGCCGGTGGGCCTGCTCCACGGTCAGCTGCCCGGCGGTGAGCCGCGACCCGACACAGGCGAGCCCGAACCGGGCCCCTTCCTCGTCCCCGAAGTTGACGATGGCCAGGGGCTTCGCGAACCGCACGTTCCTGCTCCGCAGCTCGTCGAGGGCCGCGAAGGAGGACACCACGCCGAGAGGGCCGTCGAAGGCACCACCGTCGGGCACGGAGTCCAGGTGGGACCCGGTGACGACGGCGTCCCCTGCAGCGGGGTCGCCGAGCCAGGCCCACTGGTTGCCGTTCCGGTCCACCTCGTACGTCAGCCCGCGCGTCTCGGCCTGCTCCTTGAACCAGGCCCGGCAGTCGACATCGGCACCGGTCCAGGCGTAACGCCGGTATCCGCCGGAGTCGGCGTGCCGGCCGATGGGGAGCAACTCGCGCCACATCTCATGAAAGGAACGCGAAGCGGCAGGCCGTCCAGGCTGTGGGCAGTCGTTCCGCGGGGCGGAACGGGTGCCTGCGTCCTGCGTCACGCGTCGTCACCCTCGCGCATGGGAACGCGCACGCCCCGCTCCTGCGCAACGGACTCCGCGATGTCGTAGCCCGCGTCCACGTGCCGGATGACACCCATGCCCGGGTCGTTCGTCAGCACCCGGCGAATCTTCTCGCCGCCCAGCTTCGTACCGTCGGCCACGGTCACCTGCCCGGCGTGAATGGACCGGCCCATGCCCACGCCGCCACCGTGGTGGATGGAAACCCACGACGCACCGGAGGCCACGTTCACCATGGCGTTCAGCAGCGGCCAGTCGGCGATCGCGTCCGACCCGTCGAGCATGGCCTCGGTCTCGCGGTACGGCGAGGCCACCGACCCGCAGTCCAGGTGGTCGCGGCCGATCGCCAGCGGGGCCGCCAGCTCACCGGAGGCGACCATGTCGTTGAAGCGCTCGCCGGCCTTGTCGCGCTCGCCGTAGCCGAGCCAGCAGATGCGCGCGGGCAGACCCTGGAAGTGGACGCGCTCGCCGGCCATCTTCATCCAGCGGGCCAGGGACTCGTTCTCCGGGAACAGCTCCAGGATCGCCTTGTCGGTCTTGGCGATGTCGGCGGGGTCGCCGGACAGGGCGGCCCAGCGGAAGGGGCCCTTGCCCTCGCAGAACAGCGGACGGATGTAGGCGGGGACGAAGCCGGGGAAGGCGAACGCCCGGTCGTAGCCCGCGAGTTGGGCCTCGCCGCGGATGGAGTTGCCGTAGTCGAAGACCTCGGCGCCGGCGTCCATGAAGCCGACCATGGCCTCGACGTGCTTCGCCATGGACTCGCGGGCCCGGGTGGTGAAGCCCGCCGGGTCCTTCGCCGCCTCGGACGCCATGTCCTCGAAGGCCACGCCGACCGGCAGGTAGGACAGCGGGTCGTGGGCGGAGGTCTGGTCGGTGACGATGTCGATGGGAGCGTTCATCGCGAGCAGCTGCGGGACCAGGTCGGCCGCGTTGCCGAGGACGCCGATGGACAGCGGGCGGCGGGCGTCGCGGGCCTCCACCGCCAGCTGGAGGGCGTGGTCCAGGCTGTCGGCCTTCACGTCGAGGTACCGGTGCTCGATGCGGCGCTCGATGGCGCGCGGGTCGCAGTCGATGCAGATGGCGACGCCGTCGTTCATCGTCACGGCGAGCGGCTGGGCGCCGCCCATGCCGCCGAGGCCGGCGGTCAGGGTGATGGTCCCGGCGAGGGTGCCGTTGAACTTCTTCGCGGCGACGGCGGCGAAGGTCTCGTAGGTGCCCTGGAGGATGCCCTGGGTACCGATGTAGATCCAGGAGCCGGCGGTCATCTGGCCGTACATGGTCAGGCCGAGGGCCTCCAGGCGGCGGAACTCCTCCCAGTTGGCCCAGTCGCCGACGAGGTTGGAGTTGGCGATGAGGACGCGCGGGGCCCACTCGTGGGTCTGCATCACGCCGACGGGGCGGCCGGACTGGACCAGCATGGTCTCGTCCTGCTTGAGGGTCTGCAGGGTGCGGACCATGGCGTCGAAGGAGCGCCAGTCACGGGCGGCCTTGCCGGTGCCGCCGTAGACGACGAGCTTGTCGGGGTGCTCCGCGACCTCCGGGTCGAGATTGTTCTGCAGCATGCGCAGGGCGGCTTCCTGCTGCCATCCCAGGGCGCTCAGTTCCGTGCCGCGCGGTGCTCGTACGGGGCGGGGTCCCGACATCGTCTGCCTCCTCCTGTAGCCATGTCTATTCACATCCTGTCGTTCTGAATAGAACTAGTCAATACATCGGGGCGGCCCCGTCCGCGCGCCGTCGGTGTTTGGCTGGATGTACGCGAGACGGACACGAGGGGACCACGAGGGGAGAGGCCGTGGACCGGGACCTCGAAAGGGAGGCGCGGGAGCGCGCCGCGCGGCGGGACGAGGCGGTGCGGGCCGCCGTGGAGCAGGGGCTGCTGGGGCCGGACGCGGCCGTGGCCGGGCTGCTGGACGTGACCGGGATCCGTCAGTCCGCGGCGGCCCTGCGGGCGGCGTTCGACGCGGTCGTGCCGCCCGGTACACCGGTGCTGCACGCGTTCGCGGTGAAGGCGACCCCGCTGGTGCCCGTACTGCGGCTGCTGCGCGAGGCGGGCATCGGCGCGGAGGTGGCGAGCCCGGGCGAGCTGGCCCTGGCACGGGCGGCCGGGGTGCCGGCGGCCCGGACCGTGCTGGACTCGCCCGCCAAGACCCCGGCGGAGCTGCGTGAGGCACTGGCCCTGGGCATCGCGGTGAACGCCGACAACCCGCAGGAGCTGGACCGCCTGGACGCCCTGGTGCGCTCCGCCGCGACCGGGTCCCCGCTCGGCATCCGGGTGAACCCGCAGGTCGGCGGCGGCACGATCGGGGCCACCTCGACGGCGACGGCGACCTCCAAGTTCGGGGTGGCGCTGCGCGACGAGGGGGCGCGCGAGTGGGTCGTACGGGCGTACCTGGACCGGCCGTGGCTGACCCGGCTGCACGCGCACACCGGCTCACAGGGCATCCCGCCGGAGCTGCTGACGCGGGGTGTGGCGGAGACGTACGCGCTCGCGGAGGAGATCAACGAGCGGGCGGGACGGTGGCAGATCGACACGCTCGACATCGGCGGCGGACTGCCGGTGAACTTCGCGGCCGAGGCGACGGCACCCTCGTACACGCGGTACGCCCGGCTGCTGGCCGAGCGGGTGCCGGGGCTGTTCGACGGGCGGTACGGGCTGGTGACCGAGTTCGGCCGGTCGCTGCTGGCCAAGCACGGGACGGTGGTGGCCCGGGTGGAGTACGCCAAGAGCGCGGGCGGGCGGCGGATCGCGGTGACGCACGCCGGCGTGCAGGTGGCCACGCGGACCGTGTACGCGCCGGAGGCGTGGCCGCTGCGGATCGCCGCGTACGACGCCAAGGGGCGGCCGAAGCCGGGGCCGGAGGTGGTGCAGGACGTGGCCGGGCCTGCCTGCTTCTCGGGTGACCTGCTGGCGGAGGGGCGCGCGCTGCCGCTGCTGGAGCAGGGCGACTACGCGGCCGCGCTCGACACGGGCGCGTACTACTTCGCCCACCACTACGCCTACAACTCCCTTGTCCGGCCGGGCATTTACGGCTTCGCGCCGGACGGCTCGTCGGGCGTCGCCTTCGCGACCGTACGGGAGCCGCAGACCGTCGCCGAGGTGGTGGCGGAGTCGGGCGGGGCGCACACGGACGCGCTCACCACCCTCCGGGCACCGGAAAGCCGTTGACGCACACCCGGCACCCCTCGAACGAATGGATCAACTCACACGACACAGTGGCCAGTTGACCCACACTAGTACGCCGGATGCATGTTCCACAGGAAAATGCCAAAGGCCTCACTTCCCGCGCACACGTTGCGTAGTGTCGCTGTCACTCAGCCGGAGAACCAGGCGGGAGGGGAGCCACCGGTGCCCGGAATCGACGAGTGCCTGCTGGAAGCGATGCGATTGCCCGGTGCCCGGGGAGCGGCGCTGGTGGACTGGACGAGCGGACTGGCCCTCGGCACGGTCGGGGAGGCGCCCGGCGGCGATCACGAGACGACCGCCGCCGAGGCCGCCGAGCTGGCCCGGATGGCCGCCGAGCACGGCGCCTTCGCGACCCGGACCGACGACGGCCAACCACCCGTCGAGGACGTGATCGTCAGCAACCACGACAGCTACCACCTGCTGAGGTTCGTGGACACGTCCTTCGACAGCAGCGTCTTCCTGCACCTGTGGCTCAGCCGCGAGGAGGGCAACCTCGCGCTCGCCCGGATACGGCTCGGCGAGATGGCGGCCCGGCTGGTGCTGGGATGACCGTGGCCCACATACCTCCGCCGCCCCTGCCGGTGCGGGACAAGCCGGTCGGCCGGGCACTGTCGCCGATGCTGACCCGGCTCGCCGAGGAGCGGGCCACCGGCGTCCTGGTCCGCGAGCACGGCACCCTGTACCTCGCCGAGGGCCGGGTGGTGCACGCCGAGAGCCCGTTCGCCCCCGGACTCGACGTGCTCCTCACGGCCCACGGCACCCTCGCGGCCACCGCCTGGCAGCAGGCCGCCGAACGGACCGCCGGGCCGCTGCACGCCGCCGAACTCCTGCTGGACTCCGGACTGTTGCCCGCGGGCGCGCTGGAGCTGTGCCACCTCGACGCGCTCTACGACGCCGGGTACTTCGCGCTGGCCCCGAGCAGCGCCCCCGGCCGCTTCCGCTACGACAGCGGTCCCCGCCTCGGCCCGCTGCCCTCGGTCCCGGTGATCGCCCTGGAACGCGAGACGCTGCGCCGCCGGCTGCTGCTGCACCGGCTGTGGCCCGACCCGGCCGCCGACAGCGCCCCGCTGATCCGGGCGGACCCGGCCGCCGGACGCGCCGCCGCCGCGCCGGTCACGCCCCGGCAGCGGGCGGTCCTGGACCGCGTGGACGGCGTCCGCACGGCCACCGAGATCGCCCGGAACCTGGGCCGGCAGGCCTTCCACACGCTGGTCGACGTACGCCGGCTCGTCGCGGCCGGCCACGTCGCACCCCGGCCGGCGGCGCCCGCCCCGCCGCCCCCACCCCCGGTCACCGACCCCGACATCGCGCTGCTGAAGAGGCTCAGGGATGCGCTGGAGGCGCTTTGAACGGCACCGCCCCGCCGAGAGGAGAGAGCTGATGGTGTCCGAGGAGGACCTGGGGGCCGTCCTGGACGAGCTGCACCGGCTGCGCAACCGGGTGCCGCAGCTCACCGGCGCCCTGGCGGCCGGCGTCGACGGTCTCGTCGTCGCCCACGACACGCCCGGAGTCGACCCGGAGGGCCTCGCCGCACTCACCGCCGCCGCGCTCGGCGTCGCCGTGCGCGTCGCCGACGCCACCGGCAACGGCGGCTTCCGGGAACTGCTGGTGCGCGGCGAGCACGGCTATGTCGCCACCTACGCGGCCGGCCGCACGGCCGTACTGACCCTGCTCGCCGAAGGCAGGGTCAACGTCGGCCGACTGCATCTGGAGGGCCGCCGCTCCGGAGCCCGCATCGGGGAGCTGCTCGATGCCGCCGAGGCCGCCGCCCGGGCGGCCGGCCGGACCGGGCGGCCGCTGGGCGCCGTCAGCACCGCACCCCCGGCCCGCACCCGCACGAACCGCACACCCCGCACGCCCCGCGCCACGAGCGCCGACGCGCGCACCGCAACCGACAGTTGAACCGTTCGAGAGGATCCACCATGGCCAACACCGAGACCGCGCTGAAGGAAGCCCTCACCTCCATCGAGGGCGCCACCGGCGTCGCGCTCGTCGACTACACCAGCGGAATGGCGCTGGGCACGATCGGCGGCAGCAAGACCTTCGACCTGAACGTGGCCGCCGCGGGCAACACCGACGTGGTCCGCGCCAAGATGCGCACGATGGAGATGCTGGGCCTCAAGGGCGAGATCGAGGACATCCTGATCACGCTGACGGGCCAGTACCACCTCATCCGCCTGCTCAAGAGTCGCGGCGGCAACGGCCTGTTCCTGTACCTCGTCCTGGACGCCGGCCGGGCCAACCTGGCGATGGCACGGCACCAGCTCAAGAGGATCGAAGGGGAACTGGAGATCTAGACCAGTGCGGCGGTACGGCGGCGGGCCCCGCCCGGGGCCGCGTCGCCGGCCGCGATGCCCGTACCGCGCAGGCCCTTGACGGCCTTGCCCGCCGGGCTCCCGCCGCGCCGGTCGAGCCAGTCGACGCGCACCCACAGCAGCGTGTCCTCGGCGCGTTCGCGGCGCCCTATCCAGGCGGCCTTCAGCCGCAGCCCGGTGCCCAGCCCGGCCAGGAGCAAGCCGCCGGCCGCGGGCACCGCGAAGGCGGAGCGGAGCGCCACGACGAAGGCCGACAGCAGCCACCAGCGGTGACCACGGCGCCAGTTGCGCACGGTCACCGCCCGGTCCTGCAGCACGTCGTACTTGCCCGCGCGGCCCGCACCGCGAGCGAGGGCGCCGTACCGGCCCCTCGGCACCAGTGCCACGGCCGCCGCGCCGACGACGAACAGCGCGGCCCCGGCGAACACCCCGATCCGGCGCCCGGTCAGCCCGGACGGCAGCACCCCGACCCCGGCCGCGCACACCCCGAACCACCACAGCGGAGCGGCCCCCGCCCGTACGACGACGGCCACCCGGGCCAGCCCCTGTCCTCCGCGCGCCACGTGAGCCTCCCGTGTCACGTGTCCGCATGCGCCTGTGTCTCGCCGACGACTTCGGTCGACAACTCCCGGGGAAGTCAGTGGCAGAAGGTGAGACGAATCTGAGAGCCCCGCGAGCACCCGCGTGCGACGGGCTCACTCCACGAACAGGCCCCGCGTCGCCGCCTTGGCGTCGAACTCCTCCAGCCGGGCCTGCGCCTCGGGCAGGTCGTCGCAGACCGCCTCCAGCAGCACCCGTCCGAGCAGCATCGGCGCGCACGCGGTGTCGAAGGCGAGCCCGGTGCCGACGGCGGCGGGCAGTAGCAGGTCGGAGTACTTGGCGACCGGCGCGAACGCGGAGTCGGCGACCGTGACGGTCGTCAGGCCGACGTCCTTTGCGTAGGCGAGGGTGTCGACGACCTCGCGCGGGTGCCGGGGCAGCGCGAAGCACAGCAGCGCGGAGGCGCCGGCGCGGACGGCCGCGTCGATCCGGTCCTGGATCATGGTGCCGCCCTCGTTGAGCAGCCGGACGTCGGGGTGGACCTTGGCGGCGAAGTAGGCGAAGCCGTACGCCTGGGAGGCGGCGGCGCGCAGGCCGAGCACCGGCAGCGGGCGGGAGGCGGCCAGGACCCGGCCGGCCCGCTGCACCGGGCGAGGGTCGGCGAGCAGGTCGGCGAGATGCCTGAGGTTCTCGATCTCGGCCTCGACGGCCTGCTGGTACTCGTTGAAGGCGCCCGCTTCGGCCGCCGGTTCGGCGGGGACGACCTCGCGCAGGTGCTTGCGCAGCGCCGGATAGCCGTCGAAGCCGAGTGCGACGGCGAACCGGGTCACCGACGGCTGGCTGACCCCGGCCAGTTCGGCGAGCTCCACGCTGGACAGGAAGGGCACGTCGGCGGCCCGCCGGACCATGCTGTGCGCGATCCGGCGCTGGGTCGGCGTGAGCCGGTGCCCCTCGAAGAGAGCCTGCAGCCGGTTCGCGGGGCTGTCCGTGGCACCGGACGCCGTGCCGGACGGGACACTCTCCGTCGTTTCAGTACTCCTGTCCACGCTCATGCCGCGCTCCCCCTCCAGATGTCCGTGAACCGGTCGAGCAGTGCGGCCGCCTCCGTCACGTCGTCCGTGAGCGGCCGGTCGGCCGGGTCGGCGTCCAGGACCGACTCGGCGAGCGCGAACGCCCGGCCGACCGGCAGCCCGGGGTCGGGCCGCAAATCGCGCTGGCGCAGCGCGCGGACGGCGGCGACGAGTTCGCAGCCGACCACCAGACGATACGCACCGCACGCGCGCAGGGTCTGCCGCGCGGCGAGCGAGGCGAAGCTCGCCTGTTCCTCGACGCCCCGGGAGAGTACAGCGTGGCCGAGCGAGGCGGGCGCGGAGAAGGCCCGCAGATCGCCGAGGGCCGCTCCGGCCGCGTACTCCAGGATCATCACGCCGGAGGAGGCCGGTTCGGGGTCGGCGAGGAAGGGGCGCAGCCGGGTGTAGGCGGGCTCGTTGAGCGTGGACAGGCGGGACGTGGACAGCCGGGCCACCTGGGTCAGCGCGAGCCTGAAGTGGTCCAGGGCGAGGGCAAGTTGGGCCTGGTAGAAGCCGCCGTGGTGGTAGGCGGCCTGTTCCTCGGGGGCGATGAGCGGGTTCTCGGCGGCCGCGTTGATCTCCACGGTCAGCACCTGCTCCAGGGCGTCGGCCGCGTCGTGCGCGGGGCCGTGGATCTGGGGCAGGCAGCGGAAGCCGTAGGGGTCCTGGATCCGGCCGAGCGGCGGGGTCGGCCGGTCGGCGGCGCCGATCAGCTCCCGCATCCGGCGGGCCACCTCGGTGCTGCCCCGGTGCGGGCGGGCGGCGTGCACGGGGGCGGCGTACGCCTCGTGGGAGCCGTCGACGGCGATGAGGGACAGGGCCGCGACGACCTGGGTGGCGCCGATGAGCCCGCGCAGTTCGTGCAGGGCGAGCGCGGACTGGCCGAGCGTGAGGGCGTTGCTGCTGATCAGGGCGAGGGCGTCGTTGTTGTCGAGGGGCTGGGCGGCGGGGGCGCCGGCGCCGCGCCAGGGGTGCTCCCCGGCGAGCGCGAGCCCGACCTGGGCCAGGGCGGCTATGTCGCCGGTGCCGACGGAGCCGAACTCGTTGACGACCGGGTGGGCGCCGGTCTCCAGGGCCTCGCACAGGGCGGTGACCACGCCGGGCCTGAGGCCCGCGCCGCCGGCCAGCAGCTGGTTGGCGCGGACGGCGAGCATGGCGCGCACCTGGCGGGCGGGGAGTTCCTCGCCGATGGCGCCGGCATGGCTGCGCAGCAGGCGCAGGCCGTGGCCGGCGGCGGCCTCGGTGGGCACGTCCTCGTTCCGGTTGGCGCCGACGCCGGTGGAGCGGCCGTAGACGCGTCCGGTCGCGGCGATCTGCCGGGCGGCGTTCCAGGAGTGCTCCACGCGCCGCATCGCGCCGGCCTCGGGGACGGCATGCGCGGCGCCGTCGGCGAGCCGTACGACGTCCTCGAAGCCGAGTCCGGCCCCGTCCAGGACGACGGCCGCGGACCGCGCGGACGGCACGGACACCGGTGCGTCCACGATGCGAGACGACATCAAGCCCATTCTCCCCTCAATCAGGACATCCGATCTTGCCCCTCGGTCATCCGTTACAGCGGATTGACGCCAAACCGTTGACAACCTATTCACACACCAAGAACTCTGCATGACGTTATGCAGCCGGGCAAGGGACATCTCATGATCCAGTTCGATGCGGTCCACAAGCGCTTCCCCAACGGCACCACAGCAGTCCACGACCTCAGCCTGGAGATGCCGGAAGGCGGTATCACCGTCCTGGTCGGATCCTCCGGTTGCGGCAAGACCACCACCCTGCGGATGATCAACCGGATGGTCGAGCCGACCTCCGGCACCATCCGCGTCGGCGGCAGGGACGTCACCCGGCAGGACGCGGCCGAGCTGCGCCGCTCCACCGGCTACGTCATCCAGCAGGCCGGCCTCTTCCCGCACCGCACGGTGCTCGACAACATCGCCACCGTCCCGCTCCTGCTCGGCTGGAACCGCAGGAAGGCCCGGGCCCGCGCCGCCGAACTCCTGGAGACCGTCGGCCTGGCACCCGAGGCCGGCAAGCGCTACCCGCACCAGCTCTCCGGCGGCCAGCAGCAGCGCGTCGGCGTCGCCCGCGCCCTCGCCGCCGACCCGCCGGTACTGCTCATGGACGAGCCGTTCGGCGCGGTGGACCCCGTCGTCCGCACCCAGCTGCAGGACGAACTGCTCAGGCTGCAGGCCGAGTTGAGCAAGACCATCGTGTTCGTCACGCACGACATCGACGAGGCCGTACGGCTGGGCGACCGGATCGCCGTGTTCCGCACCGGCGGCCACCTCGTCCAGTGCGCCCCGCCCGCCGAACTCCTGGCCCGCCCGGCCGACGACTTCGTGGCCGGCTTCCTCGGCGCCGAACGCGGACTGAAGCTGCTGTCCCTGAAGACCCTCGCGGACGTCCCCCGGGGCCCGGCACCGGAAGGCGGCGCCTGGACCCTCGTGCTCGACGCACGGAACAAGCCCCTCCACTGGGCCTCGAAGGGCACCGAACTCCCCGTCCGCCCGCTCAAGGACACCGACTCCCTCCTCTCCGCCCTCAACGAGTCGCTCGCCTCCCCCACCGGCCTGGTCGCCCGGGTCGACGCCGACGGAGTCCTCACCGGCGTCTCCTCCCGCGACGACATCCACGAGCACGCCGGCCGTGCCCACGCCGAAGTGAGGGTGGCCGCATGACGATCGACTGGTCCTGGATGTCGTCCCACACGGACGACCTCACCACCCTCACGCTCTCCCACCTCCAGGCCGCCCTCACGGCCGTCGCCCTCGGCCTGCTGGTCTCGCTGCCGCTGGCCGTGGTCGCCCACCGCATCCCCCGGCTGCGCGGCTTCCTGCTCGGCGCCTCCAACGTCCTGTTCACGATCCCGTCGATCGCGATCTTCGTGCTGCTGCTGCCGGTCAGCGGCCTGACCCGCACCACCACCGTCACCGGCCTGACCGTCTACACCCTGGTCGTCCTGCTGCGGAACACCGTCGAGGGCCTGGACTCGGTCCCCGTGAAGGTGAAGGAGGCGGCGAAGGCGATGGGCACGCGCCCCCTGCGCACCCTCCTCACGGTCGAGTTCCCGCTCGCGCTCCCCGTGATCATGGCCGGGGTCCGCATCGCCACCGTCATGTCGATCTCCCTGGTCTCCGTCGCGACCTACATCGGCGACGGCGGCCTCGGCCAGCTCTTCACCGACGGCTTCCAGCGCGACTTCCCCACCCCGGTGATCGCCGGAGTGGTCCTCACCCTGCTCCTCGCGGTCGTCGCGGACGCGGCCCTGGTCGCCGTCCAGTACGCCCTCACCCCCTGGACCAGGAGGCGAGCCTGAGATGTACGAGCTCTTCAAGAACCTCGGCACCTGGCTGACCAGCGGCTCCCAGTGGACCGGCCCGGACGGCATCGCCCACCGCCTCGCCGAACACCTCCAGTACTCCCTGCTGGCCACGCTCATCGCCGCTGCCATCGGCCTGCCGCTCGGGCTGCTCATCGGCCACACGGGCAAGGGCGCGTTCCTCGCCATCAACCTCGCCTCCTTCGGCCGCGCCCTGCCGACCGTCGGACTGGTCGTCCTGGTCTTCCTGGCGGGCGGCCTGTCGATGCTGCCGGTCTACGTCGCCCTGGTCGCCCTCGCGGTCCCGGCGATCGTCACCAACACCTACGCCGGCATGACGGCCGTCGACCCGGAGGTGAAGGACGCGGCACGCGGCCAGGGCATGCGCGGTCACCAGGTCCTGTTCCAGGTCGAGCTCCCGCTCGCGCTGCCGCTGATCATGACCGGCCTGCGGCTGGCCCTGATCCAGGTCGTGGCCACGGCGACCATCGCCGCGTACGTCTCCTTCGGCGGCCTGGGCCGCTACGTCTTCGACGGCCTCGCCCAGCGCGACCTGGTCCAGGTGCTCGGCGGCGCGGTGCTGGTCGCCGTCGTCGCCGTCGTCCTGGACGTGGCCCTCGCCTCCCTCCAGCGCTTCCTCTTCCGCCACCGCACCGCGTAGGGAACCCTGACATGAACCGACGTACTGTCCTCGGCGGCCTGTTCGCGGTCGCCTCCGTCCCCGCCCTCTCCGCCTGCGCGGGCGGCATCACCTCCCTCAACGGCTCCGGCGCCGCCGCCGGCGGCGCCGGCTCCAGCAAGGGCGGAGTCACCATCGGCACGGCCAACTTCACCGAGAACCAGGTCCTCGGCTACCTCTACGCGGCCGTCCTGCAGGGCGCCGGTGTGAAGACGACCGTCCGCCCCAACCTCGGCACCCGCGAGATCGTCATCCCGGCGCTCAGGGGCGGCGACATCGACCTGCTGCCCGAGTACCAGGGCGCCCTCCTCAACTACCTCGCCCCGAAGGTCACGGCCACCGAGTCCGGCGAGATGCAGAACGCCCTAACCCAGGCCCTCCCGGCCGGCCTGCAGGTGCTGCCGTACGGCATGGCGGAGGACTCCGACGCCTTCGTCGTCACCCGCGAGACGGCGAGGAAGTACGGGCTGACGTCCCTCGCCGACCTGAAGAAGCAGAACGGCAGGCTGGTCATCGGCGCCGCGCCCGAGGTGAAGAAGCGCCAGGTCGGCGCGGTCGGCCTGAAGGACGTGTACGGAGCGGAGTTCAAGGAGTTCAAGTCGCTCGACTCCGACGGGCCGCTGGTCAAGGGCGCCCTGAAGAAGGGCGACGTGGACGTGGCGAACCTCTTCACCACCGACACCGACATCAGGGCCAACGACTGGGTGGTGCTCACCGACCCCGAGCACCTGATCCCCAGCCAGCACATCGTCCCGCTCATCGCCGACCGCAAGGCCGACGACACCGTCCGCAAGGCCCTCGCCCGGCTCGGCAACCTGCTGACCACGGCCCAGCTCACCGAGCTCAACCGGCAGGTGGACAAGGACAAGAAGGACCCCGAGGACGTGGCGAACGCCTACGCCAGGCAGCACGGCCTGGTGAGGTAGCCGGGCGTTCGAAGAGGGGGGCTTTCCCCAGTGCGCGGGGTGTGAGCGCTCCTTAGGGTGGAGTGCATGAGCGCACTGGACTCGCGGAACGGCGACCTGAAGAAGGATCCGGACCTGCGGAAGGAACTCGACGCCACCGTGCGGGCCCGCACGGACCTGGGCGCCGACTACGACTCCGCGCTGGTCGACTCCTTCCTGGAGAAGGTCGAGCAGCGGATCGACGACGCGGTGGACCGCCGGGTGCGGCGGCACCTGGCCGAGCAGCGAATGGAGAGCGCGCGCGGCGCGCGGCGCCCGAAGAGCGCCGACACCTGGGCGGAGCGCTTCGGGCTCGCGGTCATCTCGCTGGTCCTGGCGATCCCGCTGACCGCCGTGGCCGGCGGCGTCGCCGGGACGGCCGGGACGGTGGCCGCCTGGGTGGGCATCGTCGGTGTCAACTTCGCCCAGGCGGTACGGCTCAACCCGGAGCTGCTCACCGGCCGCCGCGACCGGTCCGACCGGCAGGACTGAGCCGGGCTCACGCCTGCCGGGTCGGCAGGACCACGATCTGGCGGAGGTTGACGTGCCGGGGCCGGCTGGTGACGTAGGCGACTGTGTCGGCGACCTCGGCCGCCGACAGGCTGCCGATCGCGTCGAGGACTTCCGCCGGCTGTGGGCCGACCACGAGGTCAGTAAGTGCGCGTACGGCGTGAAGAAGGTACGGCACCCGGTGGCGGGCCTGCTGACCCTGCCGTACGAGACCCTCGCGATGCCGGCCGCCCCTGACCAGACGATCGTGGTGTACACCCCGGAACCGGGGTCGGAGACGGCCGAACGCCTTGCCCTGCCGGGGAGTCGGGAGTCCAGCACAGCCCGCTGAGCTCCCTGGAAAAGCATTGCGCGGGGACCGCCGCACCCCCGTTGCCGGGGGGCGGGACGACGGCGGTCCCCGCGAGGGACGCGGGCCGGGTCAGGGCCGGGCTTGCGCGTCCGTGGCGCCCATGGAGGTCCGGGAGCCGCTCCGGAGGTCCTTGGCGCCGTTCGGCGCCGGCCGGGGCGGGGAGCCTCCCCAGTGCTCAACGCCTGGGAGGTACCCCCGTCGCCCTGCCGACACCCACTAATCTGCCGGACCCGTGTTAAGCGGGTGCTGCGCGCACGTGACACGCTCGTACCACTTCCGCGAACCCCGCACCGACTCAAGCGGCCCCCGTAAACCCCCAGTTCACCGGAGGTTGGCTACTGCTTTCCGCCCTTGGCGAGGAAGGCCAGCAGGTCCTGCCGGCTGACCACGCCGGTGGGCTTGCCCTCGACCAGGACGATCGCCGCGTCGGCCGAGCCGAGCACGCTCATCAGGTCTCCGACCGGCTCGCCGGAGCCGACCTGGGGCAGCGGGGCGGACATGTGCTTCTCCAGCGGGTCCTCGAGGGAGGCGCGCTTGGAGAACAGGGCGTCCAGCAGCTCCCGTTCCACCACGGACCCGACGACCTCGGCGGCCATCACGTCCGGGTGACCGGCGCCCGGCTTGACGACCGGCATCTGCGAGACGCCGTACTCGCGCAGCACCTCGATGGCCTGGCCGACGGTCTCCTCCGGGTGCATGTGCACCAGGGAGGGGATGGTGCCGCCCGCCTTGTCGTTCAGGACGTCGCCGACGCGGGCGCTCGGGCCCTCGTCCTCCAGGAAGCCGTAGTCGGCCATCCACTCGTCGTTGAAGATCTTGCTGAGGTAGCCGCGGCCGCTGTCCGGAAGCAGCACGACCACGACATCGTCGGGCCCGAGCCGCTCGGCGACCCGCAGCGCCGCGACGACGGCCATACCGCAGGATCCGCCCACCAGCAGGCCCTCCTCCTTGGCCAGTCGGCGGGTCATCTGGAAGGAGTCCTTGTCGGACACGGCGACGATCTCGTCCGCGACGGTGCGGTCGTAGGCGGTCGGCCAGAAGTCCTCACCCACGCCCTCGACCAGGTACGGCCGCCCGGACCCGCCGGAGTACACCGAACCCTCGGGGTCGGCGCCGACGACCTTGACGCGACCGTCACTTACATCCTTCAGATACCGGCCGGTGCCGGAGATGGTGCCTCCCGTGCCCACGCCCGCCACGAAGTGGGTGATCTTCCCCTCGGTCTGCTCCCACAGCTCGGGACCGGTCGAGTGATAGTGCGAGAGCGGGTTGTTGGGGTTGGAGTACTGGTCGGGCTTCCAGGCACCCGGGGTCTCGCGGACCAGCCGGTCGGAGACGTTGTAGTAGGAGTCCGGGTGTTCCGGAGCGACGGCGGTCGGGCACACGACGACCTCGGCGCCGTAGGCCCGCAGCACGTTGATCTTGTCGGTGGAGACCTTGTCGGGGCACACGAAGATGCACTTGTACCCCTTCTGCTGGGCCACGATGGCCAGCCCCACACCGGTGTTGCCGCTGGTCGGCTCGACGATCGTCCCGCCCGGCTTGAGCTCACCGCTCTGCTCGGCGGCCTCGATCATGCGCAGGGCGATGCGGTCCTTCACGGAGCCGCCCGGGTTGAAGTACTCCACCTTGGCCAGAACGGTGGCCTGGATGCCCTCGGTCACGTTGTTGAGCCGCACCAGCGGGGTGTTGCCGACGAGGCTGATCATCGAGTCGTGGAATTGCACCGTTGTCTCCGGTTGCTGCAAAAGATGTGGTCTTAGTGGTGCCGCCAGCCTAAGGCCAGCCGTGTGGCCGGCGCGGCCGTTCACTCCCCGTTGAGATTGACGCACGGTCTGTACGGGGCAAGGAGTGGGTGAACGGCTACGAGGAGGTGGCGGCGACGCATGACGAGCATGTCGAGGGCGAGGGTGGCCCGGCGCATCGCGGCCGGAGCGGCGTACGGCGGTGGCGGGGTCGGGCTGGTCGGCGCGGCCGCGGTCGGTCTGCTGCTCGCGGAGGTACGGCTGGCCCGGCGCCATGTGGGCAACCACAGCGGCGGCCGCGTTCCCGTCGCGGACGGCATCTACGGCCACACCTACGACGTCCCCGGCGAACCGCCCCTGCGCCTGACCATGCTCGGCGACTCCACGGCGGCCGGGCAGGGCGTGCACCGGTCGGGCCAGACCCCGGGCGCACTGCTGGCGTCAGGGCTGGCGGCGGTGGCGGAGCGCCCGGTGGAGCTGCGGAACGTGGCGCAGCCGGGGGCCCGGTCCGACGACCTGGACCGCCAGGTGGCGCTGGTGCTGTCGGGGGGGTCGCCCGTGCCGGACATCTGCGTGATCATGGTCGGTGCGAACGACGTGACCCACCGGATGCCGCCGACCCGTTCGGTACGGCATCTGTCGGCGGCGGTACGGCGGCTGCGCACGGCCGGTGCGGAGGTGGTGGTCGGCACCTGCCCCGACCTCGGCACCATCGAGCCGGTGCAGCAGCCGCTGCGCTGGCTGGCCCGGCGGGCCTCGCGGCAGCTGGCAGCGGCGCAGACGATCGGGGTGGTGGAGCAGGGGGGCCGGACCGTGTCCCTCGGTGATCTGCTGGGCCCTGAGTTCGAGGCGAACCCACGGGAGCTGTTCGGGCCGGACAACTACCACCCCTCGGCGGAGGGGTACGCGACGGCGGCCATGGCTGTCCTGCCCACGGTCTGCGCGGCGCTGGGCCTGTGGCCGGCGGAGGAGGAACGGCCGGACGTGTCCCGGCGCGAGGGCTTCCTTCCGGTGGCTCGCGCCGCGGCCGAGGCGGCGTCGGAGGCGGGCACGGAGGTCACGGCGGCGATGCCGACGGGCCCGCGGGGACCGTGGGCGTTGCTGAAGCGCCGGCGCAGGCGCCGCGTACCGGAGGCCGAGCCCGCCCGCCCGTCCCTGTGACCCACCAGCTCCCTCCCGGTCGGCCGGGAGGCGAGGGCCGGGCGGTCGCCTTTCTGCCAACCGAACCACCGGAGACAAAAGCAAGCGCTTAGTAAACTGCGGTCAGAGTCACACCCCGACACCGGTGACCTGGACCATACGTAGCGGTAACTTCCCAACCGGCCCTGCCCAAACAAAATCCCGTTCACTGGAGCCGTGATGCCCGAAGCCGTCATCGTCTCGACCGCCCGCTCCCCCATCGGCCGCGCCGTCAAGGGCTCCCTGAAGGACCTGCGCCCCGACGACCTGACCGCCACGATCATCCAGGCCGCGCTCGCCAAGGTCCCCGAGCTGGACCCCAGGGACATCGACGACCTGATGCTCGGCTGCGGCCTCCCCGGCGGCGAGCAGGGCCACAACCTCGGTCGCGTCGTCGCCGTACAGATGGGCATGGACCACCTGCCGGGCTGCACGATCACCCGCTACTGCTCCTCGTCCCTGCAGACCTCCCGCATGGCCCTGCACGCCATCAAGGCCGGCGAGGGCGACGTCTTCATCTCGGCCGGTGTCGAGACGGTCTCCCGCTACGCCCACGGCAGCTCCGACATGCCCGGCACCCACAACCCGCTGTTCGCCGAGGCCGAGGCCCGCACCGTGGCCACCGCCGAGTCGACCGGCTCCACCTGGCACGACCCGCGCGAGGACGGCCTGCTGCCCGACCCCTACATCACGATGGGCCAGACCGCCGAGAACCTGGCCCGCGCCAAGGGCATCACCCGCGAGGAGATGGACGAGTTCGGCGTCCGCTCGCAGAACCTGGCCGAGCAGGCCATCAAGAACGGCTTCTGGGAGCGCGAGATCACCCCGGTGACCCTCCCCGACGGCACGGTCGTCAGCAAGGACGACGGCCCGCGCCCGGGCGTCACCCTGGAGGGCGTCGCGGGCCTGAAGCCGGTCTTCCGCCCGGACGGACTCGTCACCGCAGGCAACTGCTGCCCGCTCAACGACGGCGCCGCGGCCGTCGTCATCATGAGCGACACCAAGGCCCGCGAACTGGGCCTGACCCCGCTCGCCCGGATCGTGTCCACCGGCGTCTCCGGCCTGTCCCCCGAGATCATGGGTCTCGGCCCGGTCGAGGCGAGCAAGCAGGCACTGCGGCGCGCCGGCCTCACCATCGACGACATCGACCTGGTCGAGATCAACGAGGCCTTCGCCGCCCAGGTGATCCCCTCCTACCGCGAGCTCGGCATCGACATCGACAGGCTGAACGTCAACGGCGGCGCCATCGCCGTCGGCCACCCCTTCGGCATGACCGGCGCCCGGATCACCGGCACGCTCATCAACTCCCTGCAGTGGCACGACAAGCAGTTCGGCCTGGAGACGATGTGCGTCGGCGGCGGCCAGGGCATGGCGATGGTCATCGAGCGCCTCAGCTGAGCTGATGGACCGTCCGTAGCGGGACGGGCACGTCACGTCAGGAAACGGCCCGGAACCAGGGAAACCCCAAGGTTCTGGGCCTTTTCGTGATCCAATTTCCCCCAGGATGTGACCTATCTCGCTCCCCGGACACATCGGTGCAGGTCAGCGCAGGTCAACGTGGAGCGCGACGGCACCACGAACCCAAAGTCCTGTCCGTTTCGTGACGTTACGCACTGACAGCTGGATAGTCCGCCCTTCAAGCTGATGTAGGAAGTCGGGGGTCGACTTTGAACCGGGAGTACGTCAGTGAGCGCCATGCCGATCGCCCTGCTGCTCACCACGGCCGCCACCGGCGCCGTGGGCGTCGCCGTCCTGCGCACCGTGCTGAAGCTGCGCCGCCAGCTGGCGGAGCTTCAGACCCAGCTCGCCGAGAACCAGTCGGCCGCCATGCGCGCACTGCTGCCGAACGCCCGCAGCGGCACCGACGCCGACCAGATACGCGCCGCCGTGGCCGAGGCGCTCGCCGAGGAGCGGGAGCGGGAGCTGGCGGAGGCGCGCGCCTTCTGGGCCGCGCAGGAGGCCCGTGACGCCTCTGACGCCCCGACCCTGCTCGGCCTGCCCGACACCGAGGTGTTCCTGCCCCGGCAGACCGACTTCGCCGGCCTGGAGCCGGTGTCCGAGCCGAGCGCCGACGCCGACGAGTTCGCCGGGGAGTCCCCGGAACTGGCCGCGGCCCGCCGCCGTCACCCCTCGCACCCCGACTTCGTCCCGGTGCAGTCGCCGGCGGTGAACGACCACGAGCGCACCGTCACCACGCTGGAGCAGCTGGCCGCCGAACGCGTCGAGCTCTCCGACGTCCGCCCGGGCCCGCTCGGCACCCTCGACGTCTACGTCTTCGCCGACGGCACCACCCTGTGCATGACCCCGGGCCACCGCGAGACCGCCGAACGCCTGGCGGCAGCGGTGGAGGCGGGCGAGGCCCCGTACCTGCTGGGGGGCTCCGGCATCTCCGGCGCCTACACCCTCACCTTCGCCTACGGCGAGGACGACGGGAACATGGTCTACATCCTGGCGGACCGGGTCATCGCGTCACTCTGAGGGCCTGGACGGGGCGGGGGACAGCGCCCGTCGGGCGCCTCAGACCCCCGCCCTCTGATGTGCCTCCTCAACCACCCGCACCGCTTCGGCGACTTCGTCGTCACTGCTCAGCACAACCGCCAAGTCGTGCGCGGCCACGAGAATCTGATCAGCCACGGCGAACATCCCGGCGTCCGGCACCTGCCGGGGCTCACTCCCGGGCTCCTCCACGGCCTGGGCCCGCCGGGCCAACTCCCTGGCCAGCTCGAGAGCCTCGGCCGCGGCACCCCGTTGGAGCCGGCTCTGCGGCGCCGCGCGCAACCGGTCGGCGAAGTGATCCACTGCTCGGGTCAAGGGCGTCGTATCAACCACGCGCCGAGCGTAACGTGCCGCACTGTTGCCAATACGCGAACGCTCAGGCACCGTGACGTGAAGGACCGGCTTACATCCCCTTTGCGTTCGGAGGCGCCGATGTCCCAGCTCTTCTCGGAGGAGACCCACCGCAATCTGCTCGCCCGCATTCCCCATTGCACCGGCCGCGAGGTTTCCGACTGGCTGCGCACCGTTGAAGAAGGCCCCGCCCTGTTCCGCTTCGAGGAGAAGGTCAGCTGGCTCCGGCACGAGTACGACCTCGCGTACGGCCACGCGAAGGCGATCGTCCACGAGTACGACCTGAGGAGGGCAGCGCGCAAGCTGCTCTAGCCGCCGCACACGGCGAAGGGCCCCGGGTCGGAACCCGGGGCCCTCCTCATGACCGGCGCAGGCGCTAGTCGTTGTTGGTGAAGATCGCCACCAGCCGCAGCATCTCCAGGTAGATCCACACCAGGGTCACGGTGAGGCCGAACGCGGCGAGCCAGGACTCGTTGCGCGGGGCGCCGTAGGCGATGCCGTCCTCGATCTGCTTGAAGTCGAGGGTCAGGAAGAACGCGCCGAGCACGATGGCGACGATGCCGACGAGCGCGCCGAGCGGGCCGAAGCTGCGCAGACCGCCGTCCTCGGCGACGCCGAACGCGACCAGCAGCAGGTTGACCGCCATGACCACCAGGAACGCCATGGCGATGGCCATGCCGATGCGGGCGTAGCGGGCGGTGACGCGGATCCAGCCGGCCTTGTAGACGAGCAGGGTCGCGGCCGAGACCGCCATGGTGCCGAGCACCGCCTGGAAGGGGGCGCCGCTCCAGCGGCTGTTGTACATCTCGCTGATGACACCCAGGAAGACGCCCTCGAAGGCGGCGTACCCGAGGATCAGCGCGGGCGACGGCGTGCGCTTGAAGTTCTGGACCATCGCCAGGACGAACGCGACGATCGCCGAGCCGATGGCCAGGCCGTAGCTGGTCGCCGTGACCGGCAGCAGCGCCCAGGCGAGGACGGCGCCGACGGCGACGGTGCCGAGCGTGATGGCCGAGCGGACGACGACGTCGTCCATGGTCATCCGGTCGGTGGTGGCGGGGGCCTGCGGCGGGGCGCCGTACTGGAGGTCCGCCTGCGCGTACGGGTTCTGGGCGTAGGGGTTCTGCGCGTACGGGTTGCCCTGTGCGTACCCGGCCTGCGGTGCGGTGTTGAAGCCGGCGTAGCCGTTGTCGCGGCTGAACCCCCGTCGCGAGAAGACCGGGTTACTGCTCCTCATTTCACTCCTCCATGGCTGCCGTGCGCAGCCTTGGCTCAAGAGTAATGGATTGGCAAAGGACCGACCATGATACCTGAGGAGGATCTTTCCCCTGCCGTGCTGACCAACACGCTACGCGTACCGGTGATTCCCGGCCATGGGTGATCGCGTTCCATGACGAACCTGCTACCTCGCCGAGACGCGCCGCTAACCCAGCGGGAACCCGGTGTACGCCTCGGCCAGGTCGGTCTCGGCCGCGCGGGAGGAGGCGATCCGCTCCAGCCGGGCCAGTTGGAGGCGGGCGTCGAAGGGCGTGGCGTCCGGGGCCGGATGGAGCATCGTCGTCATGTCACAGGAGAACCGCTCGGCCTGCCAGACGCGGCGCAGGCAGGTCGCGGAGTAGGCGTCGAGGAGGTCCGCCGAGCCGGTTTCCCTCTCGTGGGTGAGGGCGCGGGCGAGGGTGACGACGTCCCCGACGGCGAGGTTCAGTCCCTTGGCCCCGGTCGGCGGCACGATGTGGGCTGCGTCACCGGCGAGGAAGAGCCTGCCGTGGCGCATCGGCTCGTGCACGAAGGAGCGCATCGGCGTGACCGACTTGTGGGTGATGGGGCCGCGTTCCAACCGCCAGCCGTCCGCGGTCTCGCAACGGCGCTCCAGCTCCGACCAGATCTCGCCGTCCGTCCACTCGTCGGCGTCCGTGCCGGCGGGCACCTGGAGGTAGAGGCGGGAGACGAAGGATTCGATGGGGAGCGAAGCGACTTCCCTGGAAGGGTGGTGGCGGGTGACGGGCGGGCGCATGGACAGGAGGGCGAAGCCGCGGTCGTGGCGGGCGTAGACGAGTTCGTCGTGGGAGGGCGCGACGTCGGCGAGGATGCCCAGCCAGGCGTAGGGATACGTCCGTTCGAAGACGCGGGACAGGGCGGCCGGGAAGGCCCTGCGGGCCACGCCCCAGAAGCCGTCGCAGCCGACGGCGTAGTCGCACTCCAGCACGTCCTCGCGCCCCTGGCACCGGAACCGGATGCGCGGCCGGTCGCCTTCGGCGCCCTCCACCGCCAGCACCTCGGCCTCGAACAGCAGCGGCCCGCCGTCCTTCAGCTGAAGGGCGATCAGGTCCTTGCAGACCTCCGTCTGGGCGTACACCATCACCGACCGGCCGCCGGTCAGGCCGGGGAGGTCGACGCGGTGGCGGCGCCGGTCGAAGCGCAGCTCGATGCCGTCGTGCCGCAGGCCCTCCCGGTCCATCCGCTCCCCGGCGCCGGCCGCGCGCAGCACGTCCACCGTGCCCTGCTCCAGGATTCCGGCGCGCTGCCGATGTTCGACGTAAGGGCGGTCGCGGCTCTCCAGGACGACCGAGTCGATGCCGGCACGGTGCAGCAGCCGCGCGAGCAGCAGTCCGGCCGGTCCGGCTCCGATGATCCCGACGGAGGTGCGCATCGGTTCTGTCCCTTCCCGTGGCGCCCTTGCCCCAGGCGGCGATGAGTGCCAGATGTTCGCCTGGTGAAGTTTTCTTCACTGATGGTGGGCGTGAGTCTGCGCCGGGAGGCAAGCGATGTCAATGGGGATGCACGGTCGCGACGCCCGCCCCTGCGGCAGGGGTGCGGTTGGTGCCCGGAGCCGGACTTGAACCGGCACGCCCGCGAAGGGGCAGCGAGGTTTAAGCTCGCCGTGTCTGCATTCCACCATCCGGGCAGGCCATGGGCTCCGCTTCGAGGTTCGAGCCTATCGGGACGCATCCCCCGAACAGCGGACGGGCGGACCGATGTTGTCTTATTTTATTGACGTCTGAGGGTGCATCAGCCCGCGGAACGGGCCATCCGCACTTGCCAACAGCGTGGCGTGACGGGGGTACGGCCGTACGTGGAATGACGGAATTTCACCGTCCGAACGAGGGTGTTCCACCCGTTCTCGACAACGGTTGGACAGCGGTTCGACGGTGATCCCGCGGCGGCCGCTCTCGGGGTCCGCCGTCCTCCCCAGGTATGACGCGGCGCGCTCCCGTCCGACCCCAGTCGGCCTCCGGAACCGGAACAGCGGCTGACTACACGCGCGCTCGGCGCCGGGACGATGGAACGGTCCCCATGGAACACACGTCGTCCCGACAGGAGCACCTTCCCGTGACCACCACACCCACCGCCGGCCGGACCACCGCCGTGGCCGCACGCGCCACGGAGCTGTCGAAGATCTACGGGCAGGGTGAGACCCGGGTGGTCGCCCTGGACCGGGTCTCCGTCGACTTCCGGCAGGCCGAGTTCACCGCGATCATGGGCCCGTCCGGCTCCGGCAAGTCCACGCTGATGCACTGCGTGGCCGGACTCGACGCCTTCTCCTCCGGGTCCGTGCGCATCGGTGACACCGAGCTGGGCTCCCTGAAGGACAAGCAGCTCACCAAGCTCCGCAGGGACAAGATCGGCTTCATCTTCCAGGCCTTCAACCTGCTGCCGACGCTGACCGCCCTGGAGAACATCACCCTGCCGATGGACATCGCCGGGCGCAAGCCGGACAAGGCCTGGCTGGACCAGGTGATCGCGATGATCGGCCTGTCCGGGCGGCTCAGCCACCGGCCCGCGCAGCTCTCCGGCGGCCAGCAGCAGCGCGTGGCCGTCGCCCGTGCCCTCGCCTCCAAGCCCGAGATCATCTTCGGTGACGAGCCGACCGGAAACCTCGACTCGCGCTCCGGCGCCGAAGTCCTCGGCTTCCTGCGCAACTCCGTGCGCGAGCTCGGCCAGACCGTCGTCATGGTGACCCACGACCCGGTCGCGGCCGCCTACGCCGACCGCGTGGTCTTCCTCGCGGACGGCCGGATCGTCGACGAGATGTACGGCCCCACGGCCGACTCCGTCCTCGACCTCATGAAGCAGTTCGACGCGAAGGGCCGTACCAGCTGATGTTCCGCACCGCCCTGCGCAACGTCCTCGCGCACAAGGCCCGACTGCTGATGACCGTGCTCGCCGTGATGCTCGGCGTGGCCTTCGTCGCCGGGACGCTCGTCTTCACCAACACCATTTCCGACGCCTACCAGAAGAGCTCCGCCAAGGGCTTCGACCAGGTCGACGTCGCCGTACGGCCCAAGTACCAGGAGTCCAGGGGCGACCAGGTCGGCAAGCTCTCCGACCTGACCCAGGCCACGCTGGACAAGGCCGCGAAGGTCCCGGGCGCCGCCTCGGCGACCGGTGTCGTCAGCGGCTTCACCGCCGTCGCCGACAAGGACGGCAAGCTGGCCGGCGGCGACTGGCAGTCCAACGGCGGAAACTACTGGGGCACCAAGGACGCCCGGTACCCGCTGGTCAGCGGCCACGCCCCGCACGGCGCGGGCGAGGTGCTGCTCGATTCCAAGACCGCCGAGCGCGCCGGCTACCGGGTCGGCGACACCGTGCGCCTGTCCGTGAACGGCCCGGTCCTCACCCCGACCCTCGCCGGCATCTTCACCACCGACGACGGCAACGTCTCCGCCGGCGGCAGCCTCGCCCTGTTCGACACGCCGACCGCGCAGAAGCTGTTCGGCAAGAAGGGCACGTACGACGAGATCGACGTCAAGGCCGCGGCCGGCACCAGCCAGACCGCGCTGAAGGCCGGGCTGGACAAGGCCCTGCCCGCGCACCTGGCGGAGACCACCACCGGCAAGCAGCTCGCCGACGACCAGGCCAAGCAGATCGCCGACTCGATGAGCGGCCTGAAGCAGGCCCTGCTGGTGTTCGCCGGTATCGCGCTGTTCGTCGGCACGTTCATCATCGCCAACACCTTCACCATGCTGGTCGCCCAGCGCACCCGCGAACTGGCCCTGCTGCGCGCGGTCGGCGCCTCCCGCCGCCAGGTGACCCGCTCGGTGCTCATCGAGGCGTTCGCGGTCGGCGCGGTCGCCGGTGTGGCGGGGCTCGCCGCCGGCGTCGGCATCGGCGCGGGCCTGCGCTCGCTGCTGGGCTCCTTCGGCGCGAGCGTGCCCGACGGGCCGCTGGTGATCAGCCCCGGCACCGTGGTGGCCGCCCTCGCGGTCGGCATCCTCATCACCATGCTGGCCGCCTGGCTGCCCGGCCGCCGGGCCGCGAAGATCCCGCCGGTGGCGGCGATGAGCAGCGTGCACGCCAAGGCCACCACCAAGTCGCTGGTGCTGCGCAACACGCTCGGCGCGCTGTTCGCTGCGGCCGGCGTCGCGGTGGTCCTCGCGGCCACCTCGATGGACACCGACTCCGCCCAGGGCCCCATGGGCATCGGCGCGGTCCTGCTCATCATCGGCGTGTTCATCCTGACCCCGCTGCTGTCCCGCCCGCTGATCGCGGCCGCCGACCCGGTGCTGCGCGCCTTCGGTGTCTCGGGCAAGCTGGCCCGCCAGAACTCGGTGCGCAACCCGCGCCGTACGGCGGCCACCGCCTCCGCGCTGATGATCGGCCTGACCCTGATCACCGGCATGACGGTGATGGCGGGCAGCCTGCAGACCGCGATCGACAAGATGGCCTCCTCGGCGATCCGCGCGGACTACGTCGTCTCGATGGCCAACCGCTCGCCGCTCTCCCCGGACGTGGCGACCAGGCTCGCCGCCGCCGACGGCGTCACCGCCAGCAGCCCGCTGCGCAACGCCGAGTCCCGCATCGACGGCAGTACCGAGTTCCTGACCGGCGTCAACGGCTCGGCCATCGGGAAGCTGACCGACCTGAAGGTGGACGAGGGCACGTTCAAGGTGGGCGGCTCGCAGATCGTCGTGGACAAGGACCGGGCCAAGGAGCACGGCTGGGCGCCCGGTTCACGTGTCACGGCACACTTCGAGGACGGCCGGGCACGGCAGCTGACCGTCGCCGGCGTCTACGAGGGCAACGACATGATCAACGGCATCATGCTCGACAACAAGGTCCTCACCCCGCACCTGAAGGACCCGGCCGACATGCAGGTCATGGTCAAGACGGCGGGCGGCGCCTCCGAGGCGACCAAGACCCGGCTGACGAAGGTCCTCGGCACCAACCCGGCCATCAAGATCCAGGACAAGCAGGACATCTCCAACAGCATCGCGCAGATCTTCACGACGATGCTGAACATGCTCTACGGCCTGCTCGGCATGGCGGTGATCGTCGCGGTCCTCGGGGTCATCAACACCCTGGCCATGTCGGTCTTCGAGCGCGCCCAGGAGATCGGCATGCTCCGCGCGATCGGCCTGGACCGCAAGGCGGTCAAGCGGATGGTCCGCCTGGAGTCCCTGGTGATCTCCCTGTTCGGCGGGGTGCTCGGCATCGGCCTGGGCGTGTTCTTCGGCTGGGCCGCCGGTGAGCTGCTGGGCACCAAGATGCCGACGTACGAACTGGTCCTGCCCTGGGGCCGGATGGCGGTCTTCCTGCTCCTGGCGGGCACGGTCGGCGTCCTCGCCGCACTGTGGCCGGCCCGGCGCGCGGCCAGGCTGAACATGCTGGCGGCGATCAAGGCCGAGTAGCGGTGGTACGACGGTGAAGGGGGGCCCGGGAAAGGGCCCCCCTTCTGCCGTACCCGGGGTCAGGTGTTCCAGGTGCGGGTGCGCAGCGGCACCCCGGACGCGCCCGACTCCGGGCTGCGGACCGCCAGGACCTGGTTGACGCCGATCCGGTTGCGTTCGAAGGCGAGCGCCGAGGCGGCCATGTACAGCCGCCAGACGCGGGCCCGGCCGGGGCTGGTGAGGCGGACCGCGCGGCCCCACTCCCCCTCCAGGTTGGCGACCCAACGGCGCAGGGTGCGGGCGTAGTGCTCGCGCAGGGACTCCACGTCCCGCACCTCGAACCCGGCGCGCTCCAGCTGGGTGACGGTGCTGCCGATGGGGGCGAGTTCGCCGTCCGGGAAGACGTAGGCGTCGATGAACTCGTCCACGGAGTACGCCGTTTCGTCGCGCTGCGGGCGGCGGGCGATCTGGTGGTTGAGCAGCCGCCCGCCGGGCCCCAGCAGGTCGTACAACCGGCGTGCGTACTCCAGATAGCGTGCGGCGCCGACGTGCTCCGCCATGCCGATGGAGGAGATGGCGTCGAAGGGGCCGTCCGACACGTCCCGGTAGTCCTGGACCCTGATCTCCACCCGGTCGGTCAGCCCCTCGTCGGCGACGCGCTTGCGGGCGTACGCCGCCTGCTCCTGCGACAGGGTGACCCCGACGACGCTCACGCCGTGCTCACGGGCCGCGTGGACGGCCATCGAGCCCCAGCCGCAGCCGACGTCCAGCAGCCGCTTCCCGGGTGTCAGCCCGAGCTTGGCGCAGACGAGTTCGAGCTTGTCGCGCTGGGCGGTCTCCAGAGTTCCGCCGTCCTCCCAGTAGGCGCAGGAGTACACCATCGACGGGCCGAGGACGATCTCGTAGAAGTCGTTGCCGACGTCGTAGTGATGGCTGATGGCCTGCCTGTCGGTGCGCCGGGTGTGCAGATGCCGGCCCGGCCTGCGGACCTCCTCGCGCGGCGGGGCGGGCGGGACCGGGGGCCCGGCCAGCTTCAGCAGCTCGCGGGCGGCGGCCCGGACGACGGGGTCGCGCAGGGCCTGCAGAACGCCGGGGGCGTCCTCGCCGCGCTCCCACACCAGTCCGGCCAGGGCCTCGAGCGCGGTGTACAGGTCGCCCTCGATGCCCAGGTCGCCGGCGACCCAGGCGCGGACGAGGCCCAGCTCGCCCGGTTTGAACAGCATGCGGCGCAGGGCCCGCCGGTTGCGTACGACGAGCGCCGGCGCACCCGGCGGCCCGGCCTGCGACCCGTCCCAGGCACGGATCCGTAGCGGGAGCGGGGTTCCCAGCAGCTGCTCGGCAAGACTCCTCAGCCGCGACGCGGCGTCGGCCATGGCGCACACCTCCAAGACGAGATCCCGGATGCCGGTAACCACGTAAACACCGTTGGCCGTTCGGCGCAGTCCCGCAAAGGAGTTACAACTGGCCAAAATAGCTGCATATGCCACACAGATGGGGTGCGGAGTGTGCGGGAAGCACCGCCCGCCGGTCAAGTCACGACTTGCAGGGGCATGACGCGCCTTCGGGAACCGGGCCGTAATGGATGACGTACCCGGCTTCCCCTTCTCCTCAACGGATGTGCATTGCCATGGTTCGTCTTTCCAAGTTCCAGCGCCTGACCCTGCTCGCCGCCTCGACGACGGTGATCACCGCAGTTGTGCTGTCGGCCGGCAGCGCGTTCGCCGCCCCGGCGGCTCCGCACACCGCCGCAGGCCACCCCGATGCCGCCCCGCGGTGGAAGCAGATCACCGACAGCCCGAGCGGCATCACCGTCCGGCTCCCGGGAAAACCCGTGGTGCAGAAGTACAGCGCGCTAGGAGTCAACAGCCGTACCTATCTGGCGCCGACCGGATACGGAGTCATGGGCTTCTCGGTCTTCGACGGGCCCGGCAAGGCCCCGGCCAAGCCGTGGGACCTGAAGGCGGGTCTCAAGGGCGCGGTGGACGGCTACAACAGCGGCGATACCGGCGCCAGGCTGCACAGCACCGACGTCCATGACGGCACCAAGGACGGCGACCGCTATCTGGAGGCCAAGCTCGTCGGCGCCGACGGCAGGACGGGACACATCCGCATGGTCGACCACGGCGAGCAGGCGATGATGGTCTTGATCGTCGGCACCGACGACCAGCGGCACGCCGTCGACCGGGACTACCGGCAGGTGCTCGACAGCATCAAGACCCCGGAGCACGGCCCCCGGCAGGCCGAGGGCTCCGCCGTGTCCACCTGACCGGAGTACGTCACCGGCCCCTGCGGACCGGTGACGCACACGCCGAAGGGGCCGCCCGCACCACGGATGGCAGGCGGCCCCTTCGGCGTGTTCAGCCGGCCCGGGTCAGGAGGCCTTGGCCTTCTCCTCGGTCTTGGCGGCGGCGACCGGCGCGGGCTTCGCGGCCTCGTAGAACTCCTCGCGCGGGTTCTCCATGGCGCCCAGGGAGACGACCTCGCGCTTGAGGAACATGCCGAGCGTCCAGTCGGCGAAGATGCGGATCTTGCGGTTCCAGGTCGGCATCGCCATGCCGTGGTAGCCACGGTGCATGTACCAGGCGAGGCGGCCCTTGAGCTTGATCTTCATCTTGCCCATGACGATCATCGCCACGCCCTTGTGCAGGCCGAGACCGGCCACCGCACCCTTGTTGGCGTGCTCGTACTCCTTCTGCGGGAAGCCCCGCATGCCGGAGACCACGTTGTCGCCGAGCACCTTGGCCTGGCGCAGCGCGTGCTGGGCGTTGGGCGGGCACCAGGCGTTCTCGTTGCCCGCCTTGCGGCCGACGAGGTCCGGGACCTGCGCGTTGTCACCGGCGGCCCAGATGTAGTCCGTGCCCTTGACCTGGAGCGTGGGCTCGCAGTCGACGTGGCCGCGCGGGCCGAGGGGCAGACCGTAGCGGGACAGGGCCGGGTTCGGCTTGACGCCGGCGGTCCACACGATCGTGTTGGAGTCGACCTCGAGGCCGTTCTTCAGCACCACGTGGCCGTCGACGCAGGAGTCCATGGAGGTGGAGAGGTAGATCTCCACGCCGCGGCCCTCGAGGTGCTCCTTGCCGTACTGGCCGAGCTTGGGGCCGACCTCGGGGAGGATCTTGTCGGCGGCGTCGACGAGGACGAAGCGCATGTCCTCGCGAGACACGTTCTTGTAGTACTTGGCCGCGTCCCGGGCCATGTCCTCGACCTCGCCGATGGTCTCCGCACCCGCGAAGCCACCGCCGATGAAGACGAAGGTGAGCGCCTTGCGGCGGATCTCCTCGTCGGTCGTGGAGTCGGCCTTGTCCAGCTGCTCCAGCACGTGGTTGCGCAGGCCGATGGACTCCTCGATGCCCTTCATGCCGATGCCCTGCTCGGCGAGGCCGGGGATCGGGAAGGTGCGGGAGACGGCGCCGAGCGCGATGACGAGGTAGTCGAAGGGCAGCTCGTACGCCTCGCCGACCAGCGGGGCGATCGTGGCGACCTTGCGGTCCTGGTCGATGGTGGTGACCCGACCGGTGAGGACCTCCGCCTTCGGCAGCACGCGCCGCAGCGGGACGACGACGTGACGAGGGGAGATGTTGCCGGCGGCGGCTTCGGGGAGGAAGGGCTGGTAGGTCATGTACGACCGGGGGTCGACGACCGTGACGGTCGCCTCGCCGTAGCGCATCTTCTTGAGAATGCGCCGAGCTGCGTACAGGCCTACGTACCCACCGCCTACTACGAGGATCCTGGGACGCTCCGTGGTGCTCATGCCATCGAGTATCCACCCGCGCATGGGGGGTCGCTCGTGCGCCCCTTCACAAGCTCCGACAGGGCCTGTGCTACACTGCGCGGCCCGCGTGACGCAGATCATGACCGGCGAGGGGAACCGCAGCACCCTTTGAGCCGTTGTCAAGGCCGCGTGAGCTGCCTCTCTCGGTGACGGACGGGGGCGTGAGCCGCCCGAAAAACCTCCGTCGACACGCGATCCGAAGGTGCCGTACACCATCGATCTGAACATGTTCAAGGGCCTCTTGGCGCCCTGAAAGGGGCAACGGGCCACCTTCCGTGCATCGACCTGGCCGAAATCCTTGTGAAGAACTTCACGAAGGTTTCCGGCGCGACGTCATCGCGAGGCACGAAGGATGCCCGACGGGCGGCCCGGAAGCCGCTCAAACGTTATCCGACCTGCTCAGCAGTTGGCTACCCATCGGTAACAAATGAGAGCCGGGTAACAGGGCTTCACCCGGCCGGACCGTTGGACGGGCCCGTGTTCACCCGGTCGGTCACACACCGCGCGATGTCGGGCAGAGTGGCCCATAGCGTGCCTGCATGAGCACTTCACAGACGGCCTTCAAGAGGGCCTTTTCGCGAATAGGCGCGGTCGGCGCGGTCCTGGGTGTCGTTCTCGCGGCGGGAACGGCCACGGCCGCGTCCGCCGTCGCCGCGGCCCCCGCCACGCACCTCACCGCCAAGGCCGCCGCCCCCGCAGGCGGCCATGACGAGCACCGGGGCTCCGGCGGCCATGACGAGCACCGGGGCTCCGGCGGACACCACGACTCCGATGACGACGACGGGGGGTGCGAAGGCCTCATCGTCCTGCTCTGCAACTGACGGCGCGCCCGCTCGGGCTCAGGCGACGGGCCCCGTTCCTCCCCAGGAGGACCGGGGCCGCTCCACGTCATCGCAGGCCGGCGGCCTCCCTGCCCGATGCCGCCGCTTCGGCCGCGCTGAAGGCGATGCCGTCGAGAATGTCGTGCTCGCTCACCACGACCTCCTCGGCGCCGATCCGCTCCATGATCGCGAGCAGCACGAGGGCGCCCGCGCCGATGACGTCGACCCGGCCCGGGTGCATGGACGCGATCGCGGCGCGCTCGGCGTGCGTGGAGCGCAGCAGCCACGCGCTGATCTCGCGGACCCGGTCGCGGGAGACGCGGGAGTGGTGGATGCGCTCGGAGTCGTACTCGGGCAGCTCCTGCGCGATGGCCGAGACGGTGGTGACGGACCCGGCGAGGCCCACCAGGGTGTGCGCCTCGCGCAGCGGGACCGTCTCCTCGGCGAGGTCCAGGGCCGCCTCGATGTCGGCCCTCATGGCAACGACCTGCTCCTCGGTGGGCGGGTCGCAGACCTTGCCGTCCCGCACCAGGTGACGTTCCGTCATCCGTACGCAGCCGACGTCCACGGACCGCGCCGCCCGCACACGGTCTTCGCCGACGACGAACTCGGTGGAGCCGCCGCCGATGTCCACCACCAGGTACGGCCTGGTGAGGTCTTCGCGCCCCTTGAGTTCCTTGGTGGCACCGGTGAAGGAGAACTCGGCCTCCTGGTCGCCGCTGATCACCTCCGGCTCGACGCCGAGGATGTCCAGCACCCCGCGCACGAAGTCGTCCCGGTTCTCGGCGTCGCGGGAGGCGGAGGTGGCGACGAAACGCACCCGGGCGGCGCCGAGTTCACGGATCACCCCGGCGTACTCGCGGCAGGCGGCGAAGGTCCGCTCCAGCGCCTCCGGCGCCAGCCGGCCGGTGCGGTCCACGTCCTGGCCGAGCCGCACGATCGTCATGCGTCGGTCCAGCTCCAGCAGCTCACCGGTGGCCGGGTTGACGTCGGCGACGAGCAGCCGGATGGAGTTCGTGCCGCAGTCGACGGCGGCGACCCTGAAGAAGCCCTCCGGAACCATCGGCCGGTACGCGAAGAAGCCGCTGCGGACCTCGGCGGGGTCGAGGACGGCACCCTCCTCACCGGGGTGCTCGTCCGCCGGGTCGGGCGCCTGGAGCGGCTGCACGCACGGCCCCTTGCGCCACCACTCCGGCAGCATCGCGATCGCCTCGTCGCCCAGCGGGTTGACCCCCGGGCCGGCGGCCAGCGAGTGCGCGACCAGCACGTGCAGGCACTTCACACGGTCCGGCATGCCTCCGGCGCTGGGGAACCCCTCCAGGACCTCGATGGCGTCCCGGCGCGCGATGTAGTCCTCGTGGGCGGCACGGTAGGCCGCGGCCAACTCGGGGTCGTTCTGAAGGCGTTCCGTCATTTCCTTCATGACGCCGTCCGCCTCCAGCGTGCCGATCGCCGAGGCGGCACGCGGGCACGTCAGGTAGTACGTCGTCGGGAAGGGCGTGCCGTCGGGCAGCCGGGGGGCGGTCTCCACGACGTCCGGCTGCCCGCACGGGCAGCGGTGCGCGATGGCCCGCAGGCCCCGCGGCGGGCGGCCCAGCTGCTGCTTGAAGGCCTCGACGTCCGCGTCGGTGGGCTCGGTGCGCGGCGTGGCGGGCGGGGGCGTTTCCATGACTGCTTCAGGTCGGCTTTCTATCGATTACTGGTCGGAGGCGTCGGACTTGTCGACGCCGTCCCAGACGTTCGCGTACCAGGGCCGGCGGGCGGCCCTGAGGTCGGTGCGGGACTGCTTGGCCGCACCGGGGTCGATGACGACGTACCCGGTCTCGCCGGGCATCACATAGTGCAGCCGGCGCCGGATCTGCTGCTCGGCGTAGGAGTCGTCCTGCCAGCGCGCCTTGAGGTCGCGCAGTTGCTCGACCCGCTTGCGGGCCTGCTCCTGCTGCCGCTGGAGGTCGGAGATCTGCGCGCGCTGGGAGACGTACTGCCGCATCGGATAGGCGAGGGCGACGATCAGCGAGCACAGCACCAGCGCGAGCAGCGCCGCGCGGCCGGTGAGCCGGGAGCGGCGGGCCTGGCGCCTGGTCTGTGAGCGGTAGACCCGGGCCGCCGTCTGCTCGCCGAGCTGCCGCAGCCTGGTTGCGGTGGAGAAACGGTCCCGGTCCCTCACGGCCATCGGTCCTCCGCTCCCCTTGTGTCCGAGTCTCACACGTGCGTACGTCCCCGGACACGGTACGGGACCGGGTACGGGGACGTACGTATGACTGGCTAAGACTTAGCCCGGGTCGGCTCAGCCCTTGAAGCGGGGGAACGCGCTGCGGCCGGCGTACACCGCGGCGTCGTCGAGGATCTCCTCGATGCGCAGCAGCTGGTTGTACTTGGCGACGCGCTCGGAGCGGGCCGGGGCGCCGGTCTTGATCTGGCCGCAGTTGGTGGCGACGGCGAGGTCGGCGATGGTGACGTCCTCGGTCTCGCCGGAGCGGTGGGACATCATGCACTTGTAGCCGTTGCGCTGGGCCAGCTCGACGGCGTCCAGGGTCTCGGTCAGCGAGCCGATCTGGTTCACCTTCACGAGCAGGGCGTTGGCGGTGCCCTCCTCGATGCCGCGGGCGAGGCGCTCGGGGTTGGTGACGAACAGGTCGTCGCCGACCAGCTGGACCTTGTCGCCGATACGGTCGGTGATGACCTTCCAGCCGGCCCAGTCGTCCTCGAACAGCGGGTCCTCGATGGAGACGAGCGGGTAGGCCGCGACGAGCTCCTCGTAGTACTCCGTCATCTCGGCGGCGGAGCGCTCCTTGCCCTCGAAGAGGTACTTGCCGTCCTTGTAGAACTCGGAGGCGGCCACGTCGAGCGCGAGGGCGATCTGCTGGCCGGGGGCGTAGCCGGCCTCCTTGACGGCCTCGATGATGAGGTCGAGGGCCTCGCGGTTGGAGCCGAGGTTCGGGGCGAAGCCGCCCTCGTCGCCGAGGCCGGTGGACAGGCCCTTGCTCTTCAGGACCTTCTTCAGCGTGTGGTAGACCTCGGCGCCCCAGCGCAGGGCCTCGGAGAAGGACTCCGCGCCGATCGGGGCGATCATGAACTCCTGGATGTCCACGTTGGAGTCCGCGTGCGAGCCGCCGTTGAGGATGTTCATCATCGGCACCGGCAGCAGGTGCGCGTTGGGGCCGCCCAGGTAGCGGAAGAGGGGGAGGTCGGACGCCTCGGAGGCGGCGTGGGCGACGGCGAGGGAGACGCCGAGGATGGCGTTGGCGCCGAGGGAGCCCTTGTTGTCGGTGGCGTCCAGGTCGAACATGGCCTGGTCGATCAGGCGCTGCTCGGTGGCGTCGTAGCCGACCAGCTCCGGGCCGATCTGCTCGATGACGGCGAGGACGGCCTTCTCGACGCCCTTGCCCTGGTAACGGTTGGGGTCACCGTCGCGCAGCTCGATGGCCTCGAAGGCGCCCGTCGAGGCGCCGGACGGGACGGCGGCACGACCCGTGCTGCCGTCGTCGAGGCCGACCTCGACCTCGACCGTGGGGTTGCCTCGGGAGTCCAGGATTTCCCGGGCTACGACGACGTCGATGGACGGCACGAGCATCTCCTTCTTGGGATGTGACGCTGGAAGTGCGGGGCGTGTGCCTGACGGCCGCGCCTTGCGACTAGAGCCTAACCGTCCCCGGGCCGTCAGCCACCGACCGACCGTCCCGTGGACGGGGAGGACACGCAGACGGTACCCATTGTTCACCGACGGAACAAAGGGGCCTCCGGATGAGGCCGAGGTGAAGAGTGGGGAAAGTGGGCAGAAAAAACCCCGCCCCGGCGCGTACGGGGGAACACGCGCCGGGGCGGGGAGCCCATGGGGACGGGGGTGGCCCTCACGAGGCCTTCAGTGTGCGGGCCGGGGATGTGAGGGCACTGTGGGTCCGCTCGGGGCCAGGCGTCACTTCAGGTGCAGCTGCTGGCCCGGGTAGATGAGGTTGGCGTCCTGGACGATGTCCTTGTTCAGCTCGAACAGCTTCTGCCAGCCGCCCTTCACGCCGTGCTTCTCGGCGATGGCGCTGAGGCTGTCGCCCTTGACGACCTTGTACTCGCCGTCGCCCTTCTTGACCTTCGTCCCGGTCGGGGTGGTGACGGTCTTGCTCGCCGACGGGGCCGTGCGCGTGGCGGAGCGGGTGGCGGCCTGCTGGTCGGTGGAGCGGGTGGTGGTGCTCTTGGTGGTGGCGCTCTTGGTGGTGGCGCTCTTGGTGGTCGCCGCCGGGGCCGAGCCGCCGTACGGGGTGCCCGACAGGCCCGTGCCGCAGACCGGCCAGGCGCCCTTGCCCTGGCCCGCGAGGACCTTCTCTGCGACGGCTATCTGCTGCGCCTTGGTGGCGAGGTCGGCACGCGCGGCGTAGGCGGTACCGCCGTACGCGGCCCAGGTGGAGTTGGTGAACTGCAGACCGCCGTAGAAGCCGTTGCCGGTGTTGATCGACCAGTTGCCGCCCGACTCGCACTGGGCGACCGCGTCCCACTCGGAGGCGGTGGCGGCGGAGGCGTTGCCGGCCGCCATCAGCGGGGCGGCGACGGCGGCGCCGGTGACACCGGCGAGCGTGATGGCGCGGACGGCCTTGGACGGGCGACGGTGCTTGCCCTTGCCGGAAAACAGCATGGATCGATCCCCTCACCGACGCCTGCGAGGTGAGCTGTCGGGTTCGGGCCGGTTGAGTTGCCCGGCCGCGCACTCGCTCTTGCGAGGCGCGGCTTCACCCCAAGCCGGTCCAGCGTCAACCGCTGGGCCCGGCGCTTACCTTGGGTCCCCCGCTCCTGCCTACGGCGCTTGACGCGACGACTGTTCCCGGGCAACCGCTGGCAGGATTCGGCGTTGCGGCTGCCGGGGCTCGTGGTGACGAGCGGTCCTGACCGTAGACATGCGATCGACGGAATTTCAAAGACGATCAGGGCTTCTGAGACTCATCCCACACTTTCACCAAACCGGACATCAGTCGCGAAGTGGGGCGCCAACTGCCGCTAGTCGTCGCCCTTTTCGGCAGGGACTTTCAGGGTCTGACCGGCGGCGATGTGGTCCGGGTCGGCACCGATGACCTTCTCGTTGCCGACATAGAGGGCATGCCACCCGCCGTCGACGCCAAGCGAGTCGGCGATGGAGGCGAGGGAGTCGCCCTCACGGACCGTGTAGCTACCCGGTTCGCGGCTGGCGTGACGGCCCGAAGGTGTGGCGTTCTGACCGTTTGTCACGTTTTCGTCCGCGCTTTCGCCGCGGTGGCGTCCGCCGTTGCCGAGCGCGCCGGTGTCGACCAGGCTCCAAGAACCGGCACTCTGCTGGTAATTGTCCGAGTTGTCGGTACCTGGTGTCGCCGCGGGAGAGCTGTCGGATCCCTGCGGGTTTCCGCCGTCGTGCGAGCCTGACTTGTCTGCCTTGTCGGACTTGGGGGCGCTGGTTCCGGCGGAGCCGTCGGCCGCACCGGGAGTACCGGTGGTGTCCTTGCTCCGACTCGGGGTCGGCGTGGCGCTCGAGTTTGAGGCGGAGCCGGAGGAGTCCGAACCCGGGGCGGAGTGGCTGCCGGAGTCCGAACCCGAGCCCGAATCGGAGCCGGAGCCCGGTGAGGACGAATCAGGCAGACCGGACGAGTCGGAGCCCTGGGCCGAGCCGGACGCGCCGTTCGACCCGTCACTGCCGCCGGAGCCGCCGACGCCGGTGTCGACGTCGACCGAGGCGGAGTCGGAGGTCAGCCCGGAGAGCAGGGCACAGGTGGCCCACGGCTTGGTGCCCTGGTCGGCGAGGACCTTCTCGGCGACGGCTATCTGCTGGGAGCGGCTGGCCTGGTCGGCGGTCTCGGCGTACTGCGTGCCGCCGTACTTGGCCCAGTCGCCCTGCGAGATCTGCAGACCGCCGTAGTAGCCGTTTCCGGTGTCCGCACTCCAGGAACCGCCGCTCTCGCATTCGGCGACCTTGTCCCACGTGGTGCCGTCGGCCGCGTTCGCACTGGCGGCGCCGAGCAGCGGGATGGCAATCGCTGAGCCGGTCACGCCGGCCGCGACGAGGAGGGCCGGAGCCTGACGGGGGCGACGGTGACGACCGTTCCCGGAGAGCATGCGGAAGCCTTTCGTGCGACAGCAGAACCGGCGCGGCGGCCGAAGCCTGGCCGCCACACTGATGGGTGAACGTAGCGGCAGACGATCACTTGTCACAAGTTCATGCCGCGCAGATCACGTGAAGATCACAGAGTTGAAAGTTTGTCATCTCGACCTGCGCGGCGGCCGATTGTCCCCTGCCGTCCCCTTTGTCACCCGTCGGGAACGGCGACGCCTCACGCCCGGCGCGCGATCGGGCCGGAACCATGGACTCGACCCGATCCGGGGGGCTTCCCACCCAGGAGGACACGATGCTGCGGCACACCCGGTTGCCCGGAGAGTCCGCGGACTACCTCGCCGCCCGCGAGGAGCTGTGCAGCGCCGAGATCGAACTCATGCGTCACCGCGAGAAGGTCGCGGCCCTGCGCAGAGCGCTTCCGCAGGGCGCCGAGGTCGACGACTACGTCTTCCTCGAGGGCCCCGCCGAGCTCGACGCCGGCGACACGCCCGTCCGCGAGGTGCGGCTGAGCGAGCTGTTCACCGGCCCGGACCGCTCGTTGATCGTCTACCACTTCATGTACGGCAAACGGCAGACCGACCCGTGCCCGATGTGCACCCTGTGGATCGACGGCTTCAACGGCGTCGCCCACCACATCGCCCGGAACGCCGACCTCGTGGTCGCCGCGGCCGCCGACCTGCCCACGCTGCGCCGGCACGCCCGGGGCCGCGGCTGGTCGCGGCTGCGCCTGCTGAGCGCCGGGGACAGCACCTTCAAGTACGACCTGGGCAGCGAGGACGAGAACGGCGTGCAGGACTCCACCGTCTCCGTCTTCACCCGGGACGCGGACGGCACGGTCCGCCATTTCTACTCCGCTCGTCCCCGCATGGCCGAGGACATCGACCAGCGCGGCATCGACCTCCTCAACCCGGTCTGGCACCTCCTCGACCTGACGCCGGGCGGCCGTGGCGACTGGTTCGCGGGACTGGACTACTGAGCGCCGGTGCCTGCCCGGAGCGGCGTGAACTCCACGGGCAGGGTGCGCAGGCCCCGCATGATGAGCCCGCCACGCCATCTCAGGTCGGCCGGATCGACGGCGAGCCGCAGGTCGGGCAGGCGGGTGAGCAGGGTGGCGAGCGCGGTCCGGCCCTCCAGCCGGGCGAGCGGCGCGCCGAGGCAGTAGTGGACGCCGTGGCCGTATCCGAGGTGCTGGTTGTCGCGGCGGGCGAGGTCCAGCACGTCCGGGTCGGCGAACCGCTGCGGGTCCCGGTCCGCCGCCGCGAGCACCACGAGCACCGGGTCCCCCGGCGCGATGTCCTGTCCGCCGATGGCGAGCGGCTCGGTGGCGAACCGCCAGGTGGCCAGCTCCACCGGGCCGTCGTAGCGCAGGAGTTCCTCCACTCCGGTCTCCAGGAGGTCCGTTTCCCTCCTGGCCAGGGAGTCCTGGAGGCGCTCGCGCTGGGCGGGGTGGGTGAGCAGGGCGTAGGTGCCGTTGCCGATGAGGTTGACGGTCGTCTCGAAGCCGGCGAACAGCAGGATGAAGGCCATCGCGGCGGCCTCGTTCTCGGTGAGGTGCTCGCCGTGGTCCGAGGCTCGGATGAGGCCGGAGATGAGGTCCTCGCCGGGCGCGGGCTCGGCGGGCAGCGCTTCGCGCTTCTTGTGGATGAGCTCGGCGAGGTAGCCGCGCATCTTCTTCACCGACCGTGCGACCCCGCCCCGCGGCCCTCCGCCGTGCCGGATCATCATCCCGGCCCAGTCCCGGAAGTCGTCCTGGTCCTCGCGCGGGACGCCGAGCATGTCGCAGATGGCGTAGATGGGCAGCGGGAAGGCGAACTCGTGGATGAGGTCGGCGGAGCCCTTCGCCGCGAACCGGTCGATGAGGTGATCGGTCAGCTCCTGCACCCGGGGCGCGAACTCGGCGACGCGGCGCGGGGTGAACGCCTTGCTGACCAGCCGGCGCAGCCGGGTGTGGTCCGGCGGGTCGATGTTCAGCAGATGGGTCATCAGCTCGGCCTTGCGCTCGCCGGGAATGCCGGTCTTGCCCTTGGCGTGCGCGGGCTCGTCGTGATGCGCCGGGTTCTTGCTCAGCCGCTGGTCGGCGAGGGCCTGCTTGGCATCGGCGTACCGGGTGACCAGCCAGGCCTCGACACCGCTGGGCAGCCGCGTCCGGTGCACCGGCGCGTGCTCGCGCAGCCAGGCGTAGGCGGGGTAGGGGTCGGTGGCGAACTCCCAGGTGAACAGGGCGGGAGCGGAGGCCGGGGCCGGGCCGGGGGCGGTCTGGGGGTGGGGCTGGTCGGTCACTCCTCGACGGTATCCGCATCCCGGCGGACCTCCGCGTCCCGATGGCCGCCAGGAGCCACGGTCATCGTCCGGGGGTGCCTCCATCAGCGGGTTCCCGGTGGGCCTCCGCGTCCCTGTGGTCGTCGGGGGCTGTGGGTATTGCCCCGGGGGGTACTCCCTCCGCCTCACGGATGGCGTCACGGTACGCACGTGCCGCCGCGCGCAGGGCCGCCTCCGGGTCCACGCCCTCCGTCTCGGCGCGGGCCGCGAGGGCCAGCAGCTGGTAGCCGATGCCCTCGCCCTGCGGGAGTGGCACGTCGAGGCCCGCCGTGCGCGCACGGGAGGCGAGCTTGGCGGCGAGGGCCAGGCCGGGCTGGCCGAGCGGGACGCCCTCCGTGACCGAGGTGCGCCGCTTCTCCTCGGCCTTGGTGCGCAGCCAGTGCGCCTTGACGTCCTCCGGCGTCTCGGCCTTCTCGTCGCCGAAGACATGCGGGTGCCGGTGGACGAGCTTGGCGACGATGCCGCCGGCCACGTCGTCGACGGAGAACGGCGCGTCGGGGTGCTCCTCGGCGATCCGGGAGTGGAAGACGACCTGGAGCAGGACGTCCCCCAGCTCCTCGCGCAGCTCCTCGCGGTCGCCGGCCTCGATCGCCTCGACCAGCTCGTACGCCTCCTCGATGCCGTACTTCGCCAGCCCCTGGTGCGTCTGCTGGGACGACCAGGGGCACTCGGCGCGAATGCGGTCCATGACCTGCACGAGGTCCAGCAGACGGGCGCCGGGCAGGTCGTAGGAGGCCGGCAGCAGCTCCAGCTCCGGCATGGCGACACGGCCGGAGCCGGCCAGCCGGGCCAGGCCGTCGGTGAGCGCGGGCTCGCCCTCACCGGTGGCCACGACCACCACCGTCCGCCCGCCCGCGCAGGCGTCGACCAGCTCCTGCGCGGTGGGGGACGCCTCCCCCACCGCTATGCCGGCCTCCCGCAGGTACGGCAACTGCGGATGCGCTCCGTCCGCGCACAGTACGGCGTCGGCGCCGCGCAGGGCCTGCCAGGCGGGCCAGGACAGCAGGCCGGGCGCGACACGGTGGCTGGTGGTGAGCAGGACGATGCGACCGGGGTCGACGGCGGCGAGGTCGGGGTTGGATGCGTTCACGCTCCGAACGTAACCCACGGCGGCAGAGAGCGGATTCGGTTGTCCACAGGGCGGGGACGATCATGTGAACGTATGACCGGTCGCCCTATGCCGTAACCGGCTGCCCGCCCGAGGCCGTCGTGACCTCCCGCACCCACGGCGTCTTCGCGTCCACGCGGCTGCTCTTCTGCACGTCCCAGGCGCCGTAGCGCGGATTGACGTCGATGCGCAGTTCCTGGGAGGCCTTGGACAGCGCCTTCCAGAAGGCGGGCTGGGTGGTGTCGGTGCCGAGCCGCAGGGCCAGCTTCTGCGCCTCCAGCTGGAGCCGGAGGTTGTCGTCGAGGTGCGCGGGGGCGATGCCGTACTTCTGCAGCCAGGCGGTCTGCAGCCCCTTGGCGCCGCCGGCCTGCTGCTCCAGCCCGGCGCGCATCTGCTCGACCTCCTTGCGGCTGACCGTGATGCCCGCGTCCTGTGCGGCGCGGTGCAGCACCCGGTCGAGGACCATGTTGTGCAGGGTGTCCCGGGTGAGACTGCTGGTGGAGGCGAGGACCTGCTGGTACTGGGCCTCGTCCGGAACCGCGGCCCGCTGTGCCCTGCGGACCTCGTCGACCCGGCTCTCCAGCTGGGCGACGGTGATCCGCTGCCCGCCGACGACGGCCGCGGCACCCGCGTGCGCATCGTTTCCGCAGGCGGTCAGCAGGGGTGCCGCGGCGGCGATCGCGGCGGTGAGGACGAGCGCGGTGCGACGGCGGCGGTGCAAGGAAACCTCCCGAGGAGATTGTGCGACGGTGCACAAAGTCTTGCAGTGATCGATGGTAGGCAGTGGGCAGGCCGCGGCCAACCCATTCGACCAACGATTCGCTCGCGCTTCGGGCACCGCCGCGCCCGCGGCCCGCGGATCAGCCGGTGATCGCCACCGGCGCGTCCCACGCGTCACGGTCGACGGTGAGCGTGATCCCGCCGTGCGACTCCTTGCTGTCGACCATGTACTGATGGCCGCGGCTGTGGTTGGTGAACCGGGTGGAGCCCCACGGCCAGTCCGCCGTCGTCGTGTTGTTCTTGTCCCACAGCGCGTACCAGAGGTTGCCCGGCAGGTCCGTCCTGTCCGTGGCGGTGGCGATGGCCTTCGCGCTGGAACTGCTGAAGCCGTAGTAGCCGGCCCGGTACGTCTTGGCGTGCAGCCCCTTGTCGAAGGCGCGCACATACGTCAGCACGGCGTCGTTGCACGACGTGTTCGTGGTGTCGTACGCCTCCATGTCGAGGTAGATCGCGCTGCCCGCCTTCATGCCCAGGGCGGAGGCCTTGGCCACGGCGTCGGCGGCGTCCGTCACCCCGAGGGAGGCGGCGGTGGCGGAGGTCAGCTTCTCCGGGTTGGAACCGGACCGGCAGGGCGGCTGCGCGCCGACGTAGATCGGGACGAGCTGCCAGCCGAGGGAGCTGACCGACTTCACCCAGGAGGCGGTGAGGTTGGGCTGGGCGCAGCCCCGGTTCCTGCCGCCCACGTAGACGGCGGCGGCACCGTAGAAGCCGGTGTGCCAGGCCTTCATCGTGGACAGCGAGGGCGCGGTGCAGGTGTCGAACGCACGCCCGGTGAAGGTCTTCTGCGCGGGCCAAACGGTGGCGGCCGTGGAGGTCTGGGCGGCGATACCGGCGCCCGCGACGACGGCCGCCCCGGCCACCGCCCACGTGATGTATCTGCGCTTCTTCGACTGCCGATGGCCGGCCATGAATCCCACCCCTGGTGCGTGTGTGTCGTACGTCGATGCCGTGCCACGGGAGTTCGCAGGAACCTCCCGGGCGACGGCATATTCAACCGCGCACCTGTCCGAGCCACTGCAGGGTGCGCCGGATCTCCATGGCCATCGGATAACCGGGGCCGTGCAGCCGCTCCACGTCCATCAGCAGCCGGGCGAGGGTGTCGTGGGCGGACGGCCGGTCGCCGAGGGCGAGCAGCAGATGGCCGATGCGCCGGCGGACGTCGTGGGCGAGCTGCGGGTCGCCGGAGACGTACTGGTTCTCGTAGTACGGCAGCAGCGCGCGGTACTCGGCGAGCGCGGCGGCCGGCTGGCCCAGCTGCTCCAGGCACTGCGCGGCCTCGTAGCGGTAGCGCAGGGACTGCGGGTCGGCCTGGCCGGCCTCGGCAGCGCGTTCGTCGGCGAGGCGGCGCAGTTCGGGCAGCGCGCGCCGGTACTGGCCGTCGTCCATGAGCGTGGCCGCGTACTGCTTGCGCAGGGTGCGCACGACCGGGGAGTGCTCGCCGTGCTGCTCGGCGGCGGCGGGCAGGATCGCGCCCAGGATGTCCACGGCCTGGGTGATGCGCCCCTCCCCCAGCAGCCGCTTGACCTCGTCCACGGCGGCGGCGACGTCGGGCTTCTCGGCCACCGGCGGCGCCGGCGCGACGGGGGCGGGCTGGGGCGCGGGAGTCCGCGCGCGGTCCGGCCAGGGGGCGTGCGGGCGCAGGAAGGGGCGCGTGGGGTCCAGGGGCGCCCCGGTGGGCGTCCCGCGCGCGGGCAGGAGCGCCGCCAGATCCTCGTACACCTCCTGCGCGGACGCCGGCCGGTGCTGCGGGTCCTTGGCGAGCAGCCGCAGCACCAGCCGCTCCAGCGCCTCGGGGACCTCGGGGCGGATGCGGCGTACGGGCAGCGGCGGCTCGTACAGGTGCCGGTGCAGCACCCCGAGCGCCGTCGAGCCCGCGAACGGCACGTCACCGCTGAGCAGTTCGTGCATCAGCACCCCGAGCGCGTACAGGTCGGTGTACGGGCCGACCGCGCCGCCCATCGCCTGTTCCGGCGCCATGTAGGCGGGCGAGCCGATCGGGGAACCGGTGTGGGTCAGGCGGGTGGTGTCGGTGTCCATCACCGAGGCCACGCCCAGGTCGAGCACGGTGACCGTGCCGTCCTGCTTCACCATCACGTTGCGCGGCTTGAGGTCGCGGTGAACGATCGGCACGGCGTGCACGGCGCTCAGCACGGCGCACAGTTGCGCGGCCACCGCGACCGCCCACTGCCACGGGTACGGATCGTGTTCGGCGAGATGGTCGGACAGGTCGGCACCGTCGACGTACTGCATGACGAGGAACAACTCCTCGCCCTCGCTGCCCGCGTCGTGCACCGTCACCAGGCCGGGGTGGTCCACCTGCGCGGTCACCCGGCACTCGCGCATGAACCGGCGGCGCAGCTCGTCCGCCTCCTGGCCCGCCACCTTGTCGGGGCGCAGCAGCTTCACGGCCACGCGCCGGTCCAGCCGCCGGTCGTACGCCGTCCACACCTGGCCCATGCCGCCCTGTCCGATGAGTGTGGACAGTTCGTACCGGCCGGCGACGACACGTCCTGTCGCCACGCTCACCTTCCGCCCTCGTGACCGTCGTGCCGGCCGTCGTGTTGGCCGTCGTGCCGGCCGTCGTGCTGGCGCAGGTAGTCGCTCAGCTCGTCCAGTTCGGCGCGGACCTGCTCGATGTGGGTGGGCGCCGGGCGCTGGGGCGGTGCGGGGACGTGCGGCTGGGGCGCGGGGATGTGGGGCATCGGGGCCGGGACGTACGGGGGTTGCGGCGTGCTCGGCCCGCTCGGCGCGGTCGTCGCGGTGAACGGCGAGACGGGCTGGCGGTATCCGTAGCCCGGCCCCGACGGCACCTGCCCGGCGTGGGCCTGGCGGAGTCGCTGGAAGTGGCGTATGTCCGCGTAGAGGTAGTAGGCGACGCAGGCGACGGCGTTCAGCAGCAGCATGCTCATGCCCAGACTACCGTTCGCCGAGCTGAAGTCGTCGGTGTGGTCGGTGCTGAAGAGTGCGAAGCAGATGCCGAGGACGGTCACGGATCCGCCGAAGAACCACCACTCGGCGGGCCTGCGGGTCACGATCGCCGCGCGCAGCGGCGCCGCCCACGCCAGGAATCCGATGCTGAGGAGCGCCATCGCCACGAAGATCACGCGCAACAGGACCAGCACCGCGGTCGAGGGTGGCTGCGGCGGAGGCGGCGCGTAGCCGTGGCCTTGCATGGCTGCTCCTGGAGGCCTGATACGTACGGACGTGTGTGCTGAGTCCGAGCGTATAGGCCGCCGAGGACAGCCGGTCCCGGGTGTACCGAACCGTTGCCGCGCTCCGGGGCTCTCAGTCCGGTACCACCGTCCCGTCCGTCAGCCCGTCGTACATCCCGCGCACGAGTTGCTCGCCGAGCCGGCCCGCAAGCCGCAGCGCCCGCTCGAACTCGTCGAGTGCGCGGAAACGCGCGCCGTAGCGCCGTTGTTCGTCCAGCGGAAGCCGGGGCAGCTGCAGTCGGCGCACGTCCAGCCGGGTCGCGGTGGAGGCGTAGCTGCTGGCCTGCCGGTTGTTGGCGGTGCCGCGCAGGAACCCGGCGAGGAACCACGGGTCGAGCGCCGTGCGATCGGGGCGCAGCAGCACGAGGTTGCGCCCCAGGGCGGCGCCCGCCGTCGCGTCGTCGATCACGCGCGCCACCGAGCCGCCGCCCAGCACCGGTACGACGACGTCGCCCGGCTCGGTCAGCACGGCCTCCTCCTCGCTCTCCGGAAGCGTCCCGGAGGGCGCCGCTGCGGCGAGGACGTCGTGGTCGGTGAGGACGGGTACGCGCGCGTGGCCGCCGTTTCCGCCGGTACGCAGCATCAGGGCGCCCCCGCGCGCGAGTTCACCGATGGTGGTGAGCGGCCAGCGCGCGCCCGGCGCGGGGATGGCGGGCGGCGGAGTCAGCTCGGCGGTCAGGCGCAGGGTCTCACCGAGGCGCTCGCGCACCGCCGCGAGCTGCTCCGCGCCGTCGGCCACGGCCGCCGGCGGCAGATGGCGGGCGGGGGCCAGGTCGACGTCGTCGTCGAGGAGTTCGATGACCGGCACGGAACGGGCGAGCCCCGGCCGCTCCGCCGGCCGCCCCGCGCGCTCGAAGGCACGCCAGGCGTCCAGCACGGCCTCGCGCACGGCCGGCCAGTCCGGCCCGCCGCGTCCTTCCCCGGCGAACCTGCCGGTGTCCACGAGCAGCACCTCGGGCGACGCCGGCGTGCGGTCGGGCCGGCGCAGCACCCACACGTGCAGCGGGATGTTGTACGGCGGTGCCGCCCCGACCGGCAGCGCGACCACGGCCCGCAGCGCGCCCCGGCGCAGCAGGTCTGCGCGGATCCGGCGCCCGGAGCGGCGGGAGGCGGCGGCCGGCGGCATGAGCAGCACGGCACAGCCGCCGTCGGCCAGCCGGGCCAGCGCATGCTGCACCCAGGCCAGTTCGGACTCCGTGCGGGCCGGGAAGCCGTACTCCCAGCGGGGGTCGTAGGCGAGTTCGTCGTGGCCCCAGTTGCGCTCGTTGAACGGCGGATGGCACAGCACGGCGTCGGCGCGCAACTCGGGGTGGGCGTCGGCGCGCAGGGTGTCGCCGACGGCGCCGCGTACGCCGGCCCGGGAGTGCAGGGCGAGCCGCAGCGCGGTGAGCGCGGCCAGGTCGGGCGCGCTGTCCTGGGCGTACAGCTCCCGGCCGGGGCGGGTGTCGACGGCCCGCAGCAGGGCGCCGGTGCCGCAGGCGGGGTCCAGGACGGTGCGGGCGGGGCCGGCGAGGTCGGCCATGAGTCCGGCGAGTTCGGCCGGGGTGAGCGTGTACTGGCGGGGGTTGGCGTCCAGGTGCCGGCCCAGCAGGAACTCGAAGGCCTGCCGCGCGCCGGTCTCGGCGGCCAGCTCGGCCGCGCCCCGCAGGAGCGGGGCGGAGGGGAGAAGTTGGGGGCCGGTGGGGGTGCGGAGGGCGGGGCTGCGGGGGGTGGCGGCGCTTGCGGTGGGGGTGGGGGCGGTGGGGGCGGTGGGGGCGGTGGGGGCGGTGGGGGTGCCGTGAACGGCGGCGGTCTTGTGAACAGCTGGTGGGGTGTTCACAGGCTGCTCGGCCGTTGAGGAGTTCACAGCGGGGGACCTGAGCGCCGCGTTCACACTCGGCGCCACGGAATCCGGGTTCACACCGGCCGTCCCAGGGGCCGCGTTCACACCCGGTACCGCGGCACCTGAGTTCACACCGGATGACCCCGAGCCGCCACGCCCGGTCCGCCGCCCCCGCACGCTGCCGAAACGCGCCGTCAGCACCTCCTCCAGGGCGCCCGGCAGCATCGCGGCGAGGCGCGCGTCGGAGCCTGCGCTCGCGTCGAGCCAGACGGTGGGGCGCTCGTGGATCAGGAGCAAGACGCAGCCGGCGTGCACCAGGGCGGTCAGCGGGCCCTCGGGATGTCCGACGAGCTGCTGCCAGACGCGTTCCCGCAGCGGGACCTCGGCTAGTTTGCCCTGCTTGCGCAGCCAGGCCTCGACCTCGGCGAGCGCGAAGGACGGGCTGGTCTCGGTGCCGCCGACCGGTTTGGGGAAATCGGCGTGCCGGCGGCGCCAGTTGCTGACGGCGGCCCGGCCCACTCCGGCGAGCCGGGCGATTCCGGCCGCGGTCACCTCTGTCGCGTTGTCCTGCACCGGCCCCGCTCCCCTCGTCCCGTCCCGTGTGTGCCCGAGCATACCGGCGTACACAAGATCCGTGCATTCACGCCGTGTACTCGCGCATGTCTGTGAATCGTGTTGACTCGGTTCACAGGCTCTGCTCTCATTGACCCAGCGAACGAGCGGCCACCGGAGGGGGAGGCCGCCGCTTTGGGGAGGGATTCGCCATGGGCATGAAGGCCAAGGTCGCGCTGGGCGCCGTCGTGGGGGTCGTCGTCATCGGTGCCGTGTCGGCGAACGCCGGCAGCAGCGGCAAGGACGGCGGTTCCGGCGGCAGCGGCAAGGGCTCTTCCGCCTCCGCCGAGCACACGCCCGGCGGCGCCAAGGACAAGAAGAAGGCCGCCGCCATCGCCGGTGACGGCGAGTACCAGGTCGGCTCGGATGTGAAGCCGGGCACCTACCGCACGACCGGCAACACCGACGACATGTGCTACTGGGAGCGTGCCAAGGACGCCAAGGGCGAGACGGAGTCGCTGCTCGCCAACGACAATGTCACCGGCACGAGTTACGTGACCATCAAGTCCACCGACAAGATCTTCAAGTCCACCGGCTGCAAGGACTGGGAGGCCGTCGACCCCAAGGCGAAGGGCACGCCCGGCTCCTCGATGGACGGCGACGGCGGCATGTTCAAGGTCGGCACCGACATCGCGCCGGGCACCTACCGGTCGACCGGGAACACGGCCGACGACAACTGCTACTGGGAGCGCACCAAGGACGCCGCGCACGGGCTGAACTCGGTCATCGCCAACGACAACGTGACCGGCACGGCCGTCGTCACCATCAGCCCGAGCGACGCCTACTTCAAGACCAACGGCTGCGGCGGCTGGAAGAAGGCGGCCTGATCCGGCCCGTCCTCGGCCTGACCCGGCCCGCCCCACCGCCGCTCACCGCACGCCGCTCGCCAACCGCGCACCGCACCCGCGCCCCCCAACCGCGCACACGCGCACCGCACCGCACCTGTCCCACCGGCTCCGGCTGCCCGGGCCCGACCCGGTGCAGCCGGACCGGTCCGGACGCCGTACGACTTGCCGTCCGGCTCGCCGTACACACATCCCCGTAACACCCGGCTCTCCTGAAGGACTGTCATGCGCCTCACCCCCCGTGTCGCCACGCTCCTCGCCGTCGCGGCGCTCCCGCTGGCCCTCACCGCCTGTTCGTCCGGTTCCTCGTCCGACAACGGGGGCACCGGCGCCAAGCCGGCCAAGGCGAAGGACCTGAACGCCGGTCTCGCCACCGGTACGCAGCTGAAGAAGGCGCTGGCTCCGGCGTCGGTCTTCCCCTCCGGGTTCGCCCCCGAGGCCGACGGCGCCTCCGACAGCGGCGGCCAGTTCCTCTCCCCCGTCGACCGGAGTACCGCGAAGCCGGACTGCGCCAAGCTGGAGAGCACGTCCTGGATACAGGTGACCGGCTTCAAGGGAGGCGTGTCGTTCGCGCAGAACGACTACGTCAACCACGACAGGACCGAGGAAGTGGCGCAGGAGATCGACGCGTTCCAGGGCACCACCGCGAACACGGTGATGAAGCAGCTGCAGACCGTCACCGGTGAGTGCGCCGGCTTCACGGACACCGACGCGCACGCCAAGGTGAAGCTCGCGGGCACGTCCACGGCCGGGCTCGGGGACGAGGCCTACACGATGACGCTGACGAGCGGTGCGTGGCAGAACGGCTCCACCCTCATCGCGACTCGTTCCGGCAATTCCGTGATCACCGTGCTGTCCACGGCGGGCACGGACAACGGAGCCGCCACCGCGAAGAAGGTGACGACGCGGATCCTGGGCGGCCTGAAGGGCCTGAAGACCGCCTGACCGGGGGAGTGGATACGGCACCCGCTCACAGCGGGTGCCGTATCCACACGTTGGGCTCGGCGTAGACGGCGCAACCCCGCTCCGGTTCGCAGCGGACCGGGACCAGTGCGCCGGGCACCTCGCCCGTCGGCCGCGGTGTCGAACGGCGGGCCGGTCCGGCGGCGCCACTCCTCCAGCGAGGCGCCCACGGTCATGGAGGCCGGCGCGATGGAGTCGATGGTGGCTCCGGCGCGCCCGTGGACGCGCAGCCACGGGTCCTCGGGCAGGCCGTCGGCGCGGAACCGGCCCGCGTAACGGTTTCGCCGGTCAGCGGGTCGGGTGCGGCGCGTGCGGCTTTAAGCTCCTGGGCCGGTTTACGCCCCCCGGGCCGGCGCGGCTCAGCGGGCGCGGAAACGTTCCGGTGCCTTGGTGGGGTTGCCGCCCGTGGGGAGTTTCTGGGCGGGGCAGCCGTCGAGGACCTTCTTCATGGCGGCCTTCTCGGCGGCGGTGACCCACAGGCCGTACTTCTTCTTCACGGCGACCTGGGCGGCCACATAGGTGCAGCGGTACTTGCTGTTGGGCGGGAGCCAGGTGGCGGCGTCGCCGTCGCCCTTGCCGCGGTTGGTGCTCGCGTCGACCGCGATGAGGTTGAGGGGGTCGTTGGCCAGGGCTATGCGCTTGCTCGCGTCCCAGTACTTGGCGCCCTTCTGCCAGGCGTCGGAGAGGGGGACGACGTGGTCGATGTCGACCTGGCTGCGGCCGCGCCGGTAGGTGATGTCCTTGCCGGAGTAGGGGTCGGGCTCGAGCAGACCGTAGGAGACCTTGCAGGTGCCGCCGGTGAACTTCACGTCCTTCAGGTCACGTTTGAGTATGTCGTCGCGGGTGTCGCAGGAGTTGGCGTCGGTGTCCGCCCATGCGGTACCGAAGCGGATCCGCGAGTAACCGGTCTTCGGCGCCCGGCCCTTGACGGCCAGTGTGTCGACGGCGGCCAGGACCGCGCCGTTGCCCCCGCCCCCGGCACCGGCACCGGCACCGGAGGTGCCCTTGTCCTGCCCGGACTTGCAGCCGGCCACGGCGACCAGCACCGCCACGGCGGCGACCGCCCCACCCCTCAGACGCGCCACGGTGCGTCCCCCTCACTCGCCCGGATCCGCCCGTCGGACACGGGCGGAATCGTTCCGTCCCTTACGGTAACCGCCGCCAAGCCCACTTCAGATGGGGACCAAAGCGTCGTTTTCGGGCGACCGGTGGTCGAGTTGGGGCATGGCGGTGCCGTACGGGGGGAGCACGGCCGGCGCGCGCGTGCGCCCGCTCACAACGGGCCGCCGGGGAGTCTTCCGGCTCCTACGACCCCAGGATCGAGGCGAGGAACTCCCCGACCCAGCCCAGCAGTTCACGGCCGACCAGCGGCTTGCCGCCGACCTTCGCGGTCTTCGGGCGCGGGACCAGCACCTGGTGCACGGCCGGCTTGATGACCGTGCCCGGGTACAGGCGCTTGACCCGCAGTTCCTGCGACTCGCGCAACTCCACCGGCGCGAAGCGGATGTTGGTGCCCTGCAGGACGATCTCGCCGACGCCGCACGCGCGCGCGAGCATGCGCAGCCCGGCCACCAGCAGCAGGTTCTCCACCGGTTCGGGCAGCTTGCCGTATCGGTCGGTGAGTTCCTCGCGGACGGCCTTGATGTCCTCCTCGGAGTTGGCGGAGGCGATGGCGCGGTAGGCCTGCAGGCGCAGCCGCTCGCCGGGCGCGTAGTCGTGCGGGACGTGCGCGTCGACGGGCAGCTCGATCTTGACCTCGAGCGGCGCCTCCTCCTCGATCCCGCCGGTCTCCAGCTGGCGCCGGTAGTCGGCGACCGCCTCGCCGACCATGCGGACGTACAGGTCGAAGCCGACGCCCGCGATGTGCCCGGACTGCTCGCCGCCGAGCAGGTTGCCGGCGCCGCGGATCTCCAGGTCCTTCATCGCCACGTACATGCCCGCACCCATCTCGGTGTGCTGGGCGATGGTGGCCAGGCGTTCGTGCGCGGTCTCCGTCAGAGGCTTCTCCGGCGGGTAGAGGAAGTAGGAGTAACCGCGCTCGCGGCCGCGGCCGACCCGGCCGCGCAGCTGGTGCAGCTGGGACAGGCCGAAGGTGTCGCCGCGTTCCACGATGAGCGTGTTGGCGTTGGAGATGTCGATGCCGGACTCGACGATCGTGGTCGAGACGAGCACGTCGAACTTCTTCTCCCAGAAGTCGACGACGACCTGCTCCAACGCCGACTCCGACATCTGGCCGTGGGCCGTGGCGATGCGTGCCTCGGGGACGATCTCGCGCAGGCGCGCCGCCGCGCGGTCGATGGACTCGACCCGGTTGTGGATGTAGAAGACCTGGCCCTCGCGCAGCAGTTCGCGGCGGATGGCCGCGCCGATCTGCCTCTCCTCGTACGGGCCGACGAAGGTGAGCACCGGGTGGCGCTCCTCGGGGGGCGTGGTGATCGTGGACATCTCGCGGATGCCGGTCACGGCCATCTCGAGGGTCCGGGGGATCGGGGTCGCGGACATGGTCAGCACGTCGACGTTCGCGCGGAGCTTCTTCAGCTGCTCCTTGTGCTCGACGCCGAAGCGCTGCTCCTCGTCGACGATGACCAGGCCCAGGTCCTTGAACCTGGTCTCGGAGGAGAACAGCCTGTGGGTGCCGATCACGACGTCCACCGCGCCCTCCTTCAGTCCCTCCAGGACGGCCTTGGCCTCGGTGTCGGTCTGGAAGCGGGAGAGTGCCTTCACGCTCACCGGGAACTGCGCGTACCGCTCGGAGAACGTCCCGAAGTGCTGCTGCACCAGCAGGGTCGTCGGCACCAGGACCGCGACCTGCTTCCCGTCCTGTACGGCCTTGAAGGCGGCGCGTACCGCGATCTCGGTCTTGCCGTAGCCGACGTCGCCGCAGATCAGGCGGTCCATGGGGACGGTCTTCTCCATGTCCTCCTTGACCTCGGCGATGGTGGTGAGCTGGTCCGGGGTCTCGGCGTAGGGAAAGGCGTCCTCCAGCTCGCGCTGCCAGGGCGTGTCGGTGCCGAAGGAGTGTCCGGGGGCGGCCATGCGGGCGCTGTAGAGCTTGATCAGGTCGGCGGCGATCTCCTTGACCGCCTTCTTCGCGCGTGCCTTGGTCTTCGTCCAGTCGGCGCCGCCCAGGCGGTGCAGGGTGGGTGCCTCGCCGCCGACGTACTTGGTGATCTGCTCCAGCTGGTCGGTGGGGATGTAGAGGCGGTCGCCGGGCTGGCCGCGCTTGGCGGGCGCGTACTCCACCACCAGGTACTCGCGGGTGGCGCCCTGCACCGTGCGCTGCACCATCTCGATGTAGCGGCCGACGCCGTGCTGTTCGTGGACGATGTAGTCGCCCGACTCCAGGGTGAGCGGGTCGATGGTCTTGCGGCGGCGGGCCGGCATCCGGGCGCCCTCGCGGCCGGTCGCGCGCTGGCCGGACAGGTCGGTCTCGGTGAGCACGGCCAGTTTCAGTGCCGCGTCCACGAAGCCGTACTCGATGGAGCCGCAGGAGACGTGCACCACCGACGGGCTCAGCTCGCCGAGGTCGGCGTCCATGCGGGCGGCGATGCCCTCGTTGCCGAGCACCTCGACCGTACGGGCGGCCGGGCCGTGGCCCTCGGTGACGAACACCGCGCGCCAGGCGTCGGCGAGCCAGCCCTTGGTGTCGGCGAGGGCCCGCGCGGTGTCGCCGCGGTAGGTCTCGGGCGCGTGCATGCCGAGCTTGAGGGTGTCCGCGTCCAGTTCCTCGTCGGCGGCGAACGGGGACACCGACCACCACATCATGTCCAGCTCGCGCGCGCGGTCGCGGACGTCTGCGATGGACCACAGGGAGGCGGCGCCGACGTCGATCGGGGCCTCGCCGCCGCCGGCGGTTGCCGCCCAGGAGGCCTGCAGGAACTCCTGGGAGGTGGCCACGAGGTCGGCGGCACGCGTGCGTACCCGCTCGGGGTCGCAGACCACGGCCATCGCGCCCTTGGGCAGGACGTCGAGCAGCAGCTCCATGTCGTCCACCAGGACGGGGGCGAGGGACTCCATGCCCTCGACCGCGATGCCCTCGGCGATCTTGTTCAGGAGTTCGCCCAGCTCCGGGTGTTCCTCGGCGAGGGCACGCGCGCGTGCGCGTACGTCGTCGGTGAGCAGCAGCTCGCGGCACGGCGGTGCCCACAGGCCGTGCTCGGCGACCTCGAGGGAGCGCTGGTCGGCGACCTTGAAGTAGCGGATCTCCTCGACGTCGTCGCCCCAGAACTCCACGCGCAGCGGGTGTTCCTCGGTGGGCGGGAAGACGTCCAGGATGCCGCCGCGCACGGCGAACTCGCCGCGCTTCTCGACGAGCTCCACGCGCGCGTAGGCGGCGGCCGCGAGGGCTTCCACCACCTCGTTCAGATCGGCGGTCCGGCCTGTCTTCAGCGACACCGGCTCCAGGTCGCCGAGGCCCTTGACCTGCGGCTGCAGCACGGAGCGCACGGGTGCGACGACGACGGAGACCGGGCCGGTCTCGGGGTCGTCCGTGCTGGGGTGGGCCAGGCGCCGCAGGACGGCGAGGCGGCGGCCGACGGTGTCGCTGCGCGGGCTGAGCCGCTCGTGCGGAAGGGTCTCCCAGGAGGGGTACTCCACGACGCCCTCGGCGGGCAGCAGGGAGCGCAGGGCTGCCGCCAGGTCCTCGGCCTCGCGGCCCGTGGCCGTGACCGCGAGCACCGGGCGGCCCGCCTCGCGGGCGAGGGCGGCGACCGTGAAGGGGCGGGCCGCCGGGGGGCCGACGAGGTCGACGTGCATGCGGTTGCCGTCCGCGGCCGCCTTGATCGCTTCCGCGAGGGCGGGGTCCTTGACGACGGCGTCGAGCAGACCGTGCAGGCTCATGGAGGGGCTTTCCGTCCGGTGGTGGGCAACGCGAATAACCCGACGCGTGTGACGGCCGGGGGTGTCCAGCGTACGACTCCGCCGGGGTTGGCGCCGGGGCCTGTGGACAACCCCTGTTTCCCCTGACGGCAGAAGCACCCGGTCGACGACAGAAGAACCCGGTGCCGGGCAGTCCGAAGACTCCCCGGCACCGGGTCTTTCCCCCGCAACCCCCGTGTGCGGTGGTCGTGGCGTCGGTCCAGCCTGTGCGGCTACTCCGTCGCGATGGCGTTCAGGACGTTCATGCGGCCCGCCCGGAACGCCGGGATCAGCGCGGCGAACAGGCCCACGAAGGCCGAGCCGATGAAGACGGCGGTGATCGTCGGCCAGGGGATCTCGAGGATCTTCAGGCCCTGGAGGGCGAGGAGCTTCTGGGCGGTCGCTCCCCAGCCCATGCCCAGGCCGAGGCCGAGCAGGGCGCCGAAGACGGCGATCACCACGGACTCCAGGCGGATCATGCGGCGCAGCTGGCGGCGCGAGAGGCCGATGGCCCGCATGAGGCCGATCTCCCGGGTCCGCTCGACCACCGACAGGGCCAGGGTGTTCACCACACCCAGGACCGCGACGATGATCGCCAGGGCCAGCAGGCCGTAGATCATGTTCAGCAGCTGGCCGATCTGGTCCTTCAGCGCCTTCTTGTAGTCGGTCTGGTCGCGCACGGTGTACTGCGGGTAGTCGTCGTGCAGGGCCGCCTTCAGCGCCTTGTAGGCGGCTGCCTGCCGACCTTCCTTGGCGCTGGCGAAGACCAGCTCGTCCAGCGGCATCCTGTCGGCGGGGACGTACTTGGCGAGCGTGGCGATGGAGGTGTACTTGGCGCCCTGGTCGATCACGTCGTCGCTGCTGGTGATCGCGCGGACCGTCAGGTGGGCGGTGGCGCCGTCCCGGAACGCGACGGTGATCTTCGAGCCGAGGTGGATGCCGTGGGCCTTGGCGAACTTCTCGTGGACGGACATCGAGTCGGGCAGGTAGGCGTCCTTGAGGTTCCCGGCGACGGTCTTCTTGCGCAGGTCGGTCGCGTACGTCGGGTCGGCCGCCGTGATGTCGGTGTCCTTGAGCGTCTGCCCGTCGGGGGTGGTGTAGTCGGCCACGGTCGTCCGGTACTCGGTGACCCGCGCGAGGTCCGGGGTGTTCTTGATGACCTTGACGGCCTGCGGGTTGATGCGCTGGCCGTTGTCGCCCTGGATGATGAAGTCCGTACCGACGGTCTTGTCGAGCTGGTCGGTGGCGGAGGCCACCATGGAGGAGCCGACCACCGACAGGCAGGCCACCAGGGCCAGGCCGATCATGAGGGCCGCGCCGGTGGCGCCGGTGCGGCGCGGGTTGCGCAGCGCGTTGCGCTCGGCCATCCGGCCCACGGGACCGAACATCCGCAGCATGACCGCGCCGAGGATCCGGACCAGTCCGGCGGCCAGCAGCGGGCCGATGACGACGAAGCCGATCAGCGTGGCGACCACGCCCAGGCCCAGCCAGCCCGACCCGGCCTTGGCCTTGTCGGCGCTCGCGGCGACGTACAGGCTCCAGCCGCCGGCGGCGGTGAGCAGCAGCCCGATCACCGCGCGGACGGTGCCGGCCTTGGCGTCGGCCGGGGCGCCGGCGTCGCGCAGGGCGGCCATCGGGGAGACCTTGCCGGCGCGCCTCGCCGGCAGGTAGGCGGCCAGGACGGTGACCACGACGCCGAGGAGCAGGCCGACCACCGGGGTGGTCCAGGCGACGGTCAGGTCGTCGGTGGACAGATGCATGCCCATCGTGCCCATGAGCTTCATCAGGCCGACCGCGATGCCGACGCCCGCGCCGACCCCGAGCACGGAACCGATCACGCCGAGCAGCAGCGCCTCGATCAGCACGGACCGGTTGACCTGCTTGCGGGAGGAGCCGATGGCGCGCATCAGGCCGATCTCGCGGGTGCGCTGGGCGACCAGCATGGAGAAGGTGTTGATGATCAGGAAGATGCCGACGAGGAAGGCGATCCCGGCGAAGCCGAGCATCGCGTACTTCATGACTTTCAGGAAGCTCTCGACGCTCTTCTGGTTGGCGTCGGCGACCTCCTTGGCGGTCTGCACCTTGTAGCCGTGGCCGAGGGCGGCCGTGACGTTCTTCTTCAGCTGGTCGTTCGTCACGCCCTGGGCGGCGGTGACGTTGACGTTGGTGTACACACCCGTCCGGCCTACCAGCGTCTGCTGGGCGGTCCTGGTGTCCAGGTAGAAGATCGCCGCGCCGGGGTTGGTGACCTTGAAGGCGGCGATGCCGGACACGCGCGCGTGGTGGGTGCCGACGACCGAGATCATGCCGATGTCGTCGCCGAGCTTCAGGTCGTGCTTGGCGGCGGTGTCCTCGTCGACCATGACCTGGTCCGGGCTCTTGGGCGCCGCACCGGAGGTGATCTTCATGGTGCGGGCGTCGTTGCCGTTCCAGCTGCCGACTATGGTCGGCGCGCCGCTGCTCGGCGAGAGCTTGTCCTTCTTGGCGTCGATGACGGTGACCGAGGTGGAGAACACCGTGCCCTCGGCCTTCCGCACGCCGTGGGCCTGCCGGACCTTGCCGACGACGGAGGCCGGCATGACCGGCGGCTTGCCGGTGCGGGAGGTGGTCTCACCGGTGTCGGAGGAACCCTTGGCGCTGACCGTCACGTCCGAGGACGTGGCCTGGAAGAGTTTGTCGAAGGTCGTGTTCATCGTGTCGGTGAACACCAGCGTGCCGCACACGAACGCCACCGACAGCAGGACCGCGATCGCCGACAGCGCCATCCGGCCCTTGTGCGCGAAGAAGTTGCGCATGGAGGTCTTCAGGACGGTCATGACGTGCGCCCCCGGGCGTCGAAGTCCTTCATGCGGTCCAGGACCTGATCGGCCGTCGGCTGGTACATCTCGTCGACGATCCGGCCGTCGGCGAGGTACAGCACGCGGTCGGCGTAGGACGCGGCGACGGGGTCGTGGGTGACCATCACGATGGTCTGGCCGAGTTCGTCCACCGACCGGCGCAGGAAGCCCAGGACTTCTGCGCCGGCGCGCGAGTCGAGGTTTCCGGTCGGCTCGTCCCCGAAGATGATCTCCGGGCGGGCGGCGAGGGCGCGGGCCACGGCGACGCGCTGCTGCTGGCCGCCGGAGAGCTGGGTAGGCCGGTGCTTGAGCCGTCCGGCGAGCCCGACGGTCTCCACCACGCGGTCCAGCCAGGCCTTGTCCGGCTTGCGCCCGGCGATGTCCATGGGCAGCGTGATGTTCTCGAGGGCGTTCAGCGTCGGCAGCAGGTTGAACGCCTGGAAGATGAAGCCGATCCGGTCCCGGCGCAGTTGGGTGAGCTTCTTGTCCTTCAGGCCGGTGATCTCGGTCTCGTCCAGGTAGATCTTGCCGCTGGTGACGGTGTCGAGCCCGGCGAGGCAGTGCATGAGCGTGGACTTGCCGGACCCCGAGGGGCCCATGATGGCGGTGAACTGGCCCCGCGCGATGTCCACGTCCACGTGGTCGAGGGCGACGACACGGGTCTCGCCGGCCCCGTACGCCTTCACGACCTGCCGCGCCCGCGCGGCAACGGCCGTACGCCCTCCAGTGCCCCCGTGCCTGGGAATGGTCACAGCCGATGTCACGGTATGTCTCCTATGTCGGTCGGCAAATCGGTGAGTGGTGCCCCGGCTTGCCGGGGCGTCGTCCTGGGTACGTCGTCGAGTCTCGCGGTCGGCGGGGCCCTCGCGCGCTGGTGCGAAGCCCCCTCTTTCCCGGGGGAAAACCCCACCCCGCCGGTGTGGTCTGCCGCCCCCCAGCGGCGTAAAGCCAGGCTAAGGACCGGGCCCCGCCCCTCTCGTCCTCCGCCGGGACGAACCCTCCCCGAGCCGTAGTACGGAGGTACCCCTAGGGGTGCTCCACCCCCGGGCGGAGCCCTCCTCGGGGTCGTCTCCACCCTTCGGCGCGGAAAGCCTCCACCCTCCCGTCGCGTCAGGGTCAAGTTCCGGCTGCCGCGGGGGAAGCTGTCGTAGCGGAAATAGGTGCAAGGGGCACGGGAGGGGATCCGGTGGGGGTACGACACCCGCGATACGCGGTGGCGAGGTCCCCGGGCAGGACACCCGGCACCGGGGTGCCGTCGTCGCCACGCCGATGCCGGCGACGGCACTGGCCGCGCTCGACGCCACCATCGTCTCCACGGCCGTACCGCAGATCGCCGGCGACCTCGGCGGGTTCTCCGTCTTCTCCCGGCTCTTCTCCGGCCATCTGCTCGCCGTGACCGTCACCCTCCCCGTCCACGGCAAGCCGTCCGACACCATCGGCCGCAAGCCGGTGCTGGTGACGGGCGCGGCCGTGTTCCTGCTGAGCTCGCTGCTGTGCGCGGGCGCCTGGAACATGGCGGCGCTGATCGCGTCCCGGATCGTGCAGGGGCTGGGCGGCGGGGCGTTGCAGGGCACCGTGCAGACTCCGGCCGCCGATCTGTGTCCGCCGGCCGAGCGGCCGAAGATCCGGTCCAGGCTGTCCACGGTGGGGACGGTGTCGGCGGTCGCGGGGCCGGGGCCCCGGCGGGGTGCTCGCCGCGCACGCCGACTGGCGCTGGATCTTCCTGATCAACCTGCCGATCGACGCCGCCACCCTGTGGCTGATCGCCCGTCATCTGCGCGAGCCCGGGCGGGAGACACCGGAAAACGGCGCCCACGCGCGCCTTCCTGGTGCTGCTTCTCGTCGCGCCGCGGCGGTTCCCGGTACGCGAGGAGTGACCCCGCCCGCCGGCGCCTGCCGCGAGAGCCGCAGGTTAACGTCGGTAACCCGCCACCTCGGAGCGGGTTTCGCCGTAGTAAGCGCATACCGACTGGCCAGTTTGGTGAAACCCCCACGCGGCCCCGAACTCGCGAGTAGCGTGCGTGGCTCCACCCCACCCTCCCTGCGGTCCGCCGCCACGGACCCGAGCCACGCAAGGAGCCCCGGGATGTCCTACGACCCGCCACGCCCGTCGTACGCCCCGCCCCATCCGCCCTACGAGCCGCCCCACCGGCCGTACGACCCGCCCCACCCCGCCTACGGCCCACCACTCCCCTACGACCCACCACCCCCCGCCTCCCTCACCTACCCCTGGCAACCCCCGCCCCCACCCCCGCAGCCGGCCCGCCCCGACCGCCGGCCGACCCATGAACCCCTCGGCCACCACAGCGACCTGCGGGTGCTGCGCAGCGCCTACCGCTGGCAGCGGCGTACGGCCACGATCACCGCGCTGGGCTACTTCACCCTGTTCCTGGTGCTGTCCGCGTCCGCGCCCGGCGTGATGACGCGCCCGGTCGCCGACGGCATCCCCGCCGGTCTCCTGCTCGCCCTGATCCAACTCCCGGTCACCTGGCTCGCGATCGCGCTGTACGAGCACACCGCGCGTCGGCACGTCGATCCGCTCGCGGACCGCATCCGCAAGGAGGCCGAATTGAACGCACGCCGAGGAGCCGCCCGATGACCGCCGCCGCCGGCACTCCGGCCGTGGGGGGCTTCGCCGGTTTCAGCGGCACGGGCCAGTCCATGTCCCTGGTCGCCTTCTCCACCGTCGCCACGGTGACCCTGCTGCTGTGCGTGATGACCGGCCCCGACCGCGACGACCTCGACGAGTTCTACACCGGCTACGGCTCCCTGTCCCCGCTGCGCAACGGCCTCGCCATCGCGGGGGACTACATCTCCGCGGCCACCGTCCTCGGCACCGGCGGAGTGATCGCCCTGTGCGGCTACGACGGAGTCGTCCTAGCCCTGAGCACCGCGCTGTCGCTGATGCTGCTGATGTTCCTGCTGGCCGAACCGCTGCGCAACGCGGGCCGGTTCACCATGGGCGACGCGCTGGCCCGCCGGCTGCCCGGACGGTGCGTGCGCATGACGGCCTGCGCGGTGACGATCGCCGCGCTGCTGCCGCTGATGCTGGTCCAGCTCGCCGGAACCGGGCAGCTGATGGCGTTCATCCTGGGCTTCACCGGCGAGTCGCTGAAGACCGCGTGCGTCGTCGGGCTGGGCGCCCTGATGATCGCCTACGCGGCGATCGGCGGCATGAAGGGCACCGCGCTCATCCAGATCCTGAAGATCGTGATGCTGGTCGGGTCGGGCGCCGTGGTCGCCGTGCTGATCCTGCGCCGCTTCGACTGGGATCCGGGCGCGCTGTTCGCCGCGGCCTCGCGGCAGAGCGGCGCCGGGCCGGCCTTCCTGCACTCCGGGCTGCAGTTCGGCACATCGGGCAGGTCACGCCTCGACATGATCGCCTCGGAGCTGACGGTGGTGCTCGGCGGCGCCTGCCTGCCGCACATCACCATGCGCATGTACACCGCCTCCAGCGCCCGCCAGGTGCGCCGCTCGATGTCCTGGGCGGTGTCGATCGTCGCCCTGTTCGTACTCGTCATCACGGTGGTCGGGTTCGGCGCCACGGCACTGGTCGGCCGTGCCGTGATCGCCGGGGCCGATCCGCAGGGCAACACCGCGTATCTGCTGGGCTCGCGGGCAGTGTTCGGCGCGGACGTGTCCACGACGGAGACCTTCCTGTTCACCATGGTGACGACGGCGATCTTCCTCACGCTGCTCGCATCGGTCGCCGGGATGATCCTCGCCTGCGCCAACTCCCTCGCCCACGACGTGTTCGCGGCCCACGTGCAGGAGATGCCGGCCCCCCGCGAGATGGCCCTCGCCCGCGTCTCGGCGCTCGCCATAGGCGTGCCGACGATCCTGCTCGCCACGATGGTGCAGCACCACAGCCTGCAGCCCCTGGTGACGCTCTCCTTCTGCCTGGGCGCCTCGGCCATAGCGCCCGCCCTGGTGTACGGGCTGTTCTGGCGCCGCTACACCCGCAGCGGGCTGCTGGCGACGCTGATCGGGGGCACGCTGACCGTGCTGCTGCTCATGCCGGGCACCAACCTGGTCTCCGGCTCACCGGTCTCGGCCTTCCCGCACGCCGACTTCAACTGGTTCCCGTTCACCACGACCGGCATCGTCTCCATCCCGGCCGGCTTCCTCTTCGGCTGGCTCGGCACGATCGCCTCGGGCCGCACCAAAGCGGAGCAACAGCGGCACCAGTACGAGGCGGTGGAGGGGTGGATCCTGGCGGGCGCGGTACGGAAAGGGAGTTGAGCGGAGGCACCGCGGGGTTTGCGGGTGGGCGCGGGGCCCGGCTGGACCGGGAGGGCGCGCGGTCGGGCACGGGAGCCTCGCGGTCGGCGCGGGTGCGCGAACCGAGCAGGAGCCTCGCAGCCGCCGCGGGTGCGCGAACCCAGCGGAGAACCTCGCAGCCGCCGCGGGTGCGCGAGCCGAGCGTGTGGCCCCGGCTCACAACTCCGGGTGCGCGATGCCGGAAAGCTCGAACTCCGTGCCGGCCGGCCGGAGTCGGAGGCCCAAGCGGCGGCGCTAGTCCAGGGCGGCTCCGCCGGTCAGGGAGATCAGGCTGCTGCGGACCTCGTCCATGGTCGCCTGGACGACGTCCCAGGTCTCGCCGTGCTCGCGCAGCACCTGTTCCGTCTGCCGGGCGATGCGTTCCTCGCGCACGCGCGCGCCGGCGATGATCTCGGCGGCACGCGCGTGCGCCTCTTCCTGGCTGCGGCGCGCGTACTCCTCGGCCTCCCCGAGGGCCCGCTCGGCGTCGGACAGTGCGGCCTCGGCCCGGCTCGCCCGCTCGGCGTGCCGGGCGTCCAGTGCGGCGATCCGCTCGGCCTCCTCGCGCTCGACCTCGGCCCACTGCTCGGCGTACTCCCGGGACCGCTCGGCGAGCATGCCGGTGGTGCGCTGCCGTACCTCGCGCAACGCGGTGAGCGCCTCCGAGCGCTCTTCCTTCACTGCGCGCCGGGTGCCGACGCGGATGTCGTATGCCTCGGTGCGCGCGGCGAGGAGAAGCCGGTGGGCGCATTCGTCGGCTTCCGCGCGGAGTGCGTCCGCCGCTTCCTGCGCCTCCCGGCGTACGCTCTCGGCGCGCGCTTCGGCCTGCGCGATGTGCTCGTGCGCTGCACGCCGCGTGCGCTCGCGGAGGTCCTCCGCCTCCTCCGCCACGAGCTGGAACAGACGCCGGGCGCCCTCCCCGAGCGACTCGTAATCCTGCGGTGGGAGCTGGGCGACGACCTCGCGCATCCGCGCGGCCTCCGCCTCCATGTCCTTGGCGAGCACGGTCAGCCGCGCGGCCCGTTCCCACGCGGCGTCGCGGTCGTACGACAACTCCTCCATGTACGCGTCGACCTGACCGGGGCGGTAGCCGCGCCCCCGGACGGTCACGAAGCCGTGCGGCGGCATCGATGCGCTGCTCACCGTGGGAACCCCTCTCCACCGGACATACACGACAGGATGATTTCGCGCACATCTTGATGGATCGGACGTAAGTATGCATAACGCGACACTCCGCAGTCACGTGCCGCTCCGAAGCCCGCACTTCGCGATTGGTACGGCGAACAGGGCCGGCTGCAGCACGTCCTCCTCAAGGGTGATGATCATGCTGTGGACGGGCGCCGGCTCCGCCGGCCGCGCCGTGTCCGCCGCCGTCGCGCGCCCCTCGGGCGAGGCGAACGCCGCGCGCAGCTGTGCCGCCGAGTCCCACTCCAGCGTCGCGACCAGGTAGTACGGCGCACCCCCGCGCACCGGCGCCACCCCCCGGCCGACCGTGTGGCGGCGCAGACCGGGCAGCCGTCGGCCGAGCGGGATGTGCACCTCGCGGCAGTGCCGGTCGAAGGCCTGGGCGTCGGCAGGGGCCTCGTACAGGGCGAGGAAACGGGCCGTCATCCCATGGCGCGTGAGGACCGCGGCGCCCACCCGTTCGGCCGACATGCACTCCGGCCCGGCCGGCTCACCCCCGGCCGGGAACAGCCGCCGGCCCTGCCCCGGCACGACCGGGAAGGTCAGCAGCCGGTACTCGTCCACCGGGTCCGCACGGACGCGCGCGTGGCGTCGTGGCGGTCCCGCGCTCGAAGTCCACCGGCCCGTCGTGCCCTCCACGCGTGCGTGGAGGGCACGATCCGCCGAGGTCCGGTCGGCGTGCCTACAGCAGGCCGTCCCACATCTGTTCCAGCAGCACCGACCACCAGGTCTCCGGCGAACCGAGGGCCGCCGGGTCCAGGGCGGCCAGCTGCGCCTGGAAGTCGACGGTCCAGCGGCCCGCCTGCTCCTGGTTCAGCCCGAACCGCAGGCGCCACATCCGGCCCAGCAGCGCCAGGCAGCGCGCGAACTCCGGCAGCCCGGTGTTCACGAACTGCGGCGGCACCGGAGCCCCGCCCGGCCCCGCCTCGACCGGCACGGCCACGATGTTCGCCGTGCCGTACTGCACACAGATCGCCTTGCCGAAGTCGGTGCCCATGACGAGGTACGAGCCCGCGTCCGAGGCCGGCTGCACCCCGCGCTCGGCCGCCAGCTCCGCCAGCGTCGGCACCGGGCGGCCCGGCTGGGCCTGCGCCCAGAAGAACGGGCCCATGTCCACCGGCAGACCGGCCACCACCAGCGTGTGCGCCACGATCGGCGGCACACCCTGCCGGGACACCGCCTGCTGCTCGAACCGGAAGACGCCCGGCCCGAACGCCGCCGCCAGCTCCTGCCCGATGCCCTCCGGCGGGACGGGCGGCGCCGCCTGCACCGGCGGCAACGGCGCCCGCACCGGCGCGGGCCGCGCCGGACCGTCCGCCACCTGGTGCAACTCGCCCTGGTGCGCCAACAGTTGCTGCATGCCCTGCTGTCGGCTCGCGTGATCCTTGCCGTACGGCGCGATGCTTGTGATCCGCGCCTGCGGCCACTGCTCCCGCATCATCCGCGCGCAGTAGGCACCCGGCAGCTCGCACGACTCCAGCTCCGTGTGCAGCTCCAGCACCTGGTCCGGCGGCACGTTCATCGCCCGCAGCTCGTGGAAGATCTGCCACTCCGGGTGCGGCGTACCCGGCGCCGAACGCCGGATCAGCTGCTGCTCCGAACCGTCCTGCGCGCGATAGCGCAGCACGGCCTGATAGCCGGGACCCACTGTCGGCTGCGCCTGATGCGGATACCCGTACGCCGGCGGCTGGCCGGGCGCGCCCGGCGGCATCGGCTGCGGGACGCCCGGAGCACCCGGCGGCATGCCAGGGGCGCCCGGCACACCGAGTGCGCCGGGGGCGGGCGGCGGAGGAGGTGCGCCCGGACCGGCCACCGGGGGCGCGGCCAGCACGGTCTCCGCGTGGTGCACGGCCCCGCGCCCGCCACCGGGCACGCCAGGCGTGCCGGGACCGGCAGGGGCCCCCGGAGGCTGTGGAGCGCCAGGCGCGGGAGGCATGCCCGGGGCACCCGGAGCCGCGGGAGCGCCGGGCGGATACGGCATGCCGGGGGTGCCCGGAGCCGCTTGGGCGCCGGGCGGATACGGCATGGCCGGGGCGCCCGGAACACCCTGCGCGCCCGGCATACCCGGAACCCCCGGAGCGCTCGGCGGCTGCGGCGCGCCCCCGCCCAGCTGGCTGGGGTCGGCCAGCACCGTGGCCGCGTGATGCACGTTGCCCGGAGGAGTGGCAGGCGGATTGGGGGCGCCGGGAGGCTGCGGCGCGCCCGGCGCCTGAGCCCCGTCCGCACCACCCGGACCGCCGGGCCCCTCCGACCCGAGCGCCGGCACCAGCCGCGTCGGCACGTACCCACCGCCGGGCGCACCCGGCGCGGGAGGCGTCGTCGCACTGCCCGGGCGCGCACCCGGTGTACCGGGGACACCCGGCGGCGGAGGCGGCGCACCCACACCACCGCGCGCCTTCTTCGGCGGCGGCGCGGCCTTGCTCGTCGCGGCATCCGCGATGTCCCCGGCGTTCGGCGCGAGCCGCCGCGCCGAGGCACCCGGGTCGGCCGGAGGCTGCGGCGCACCCGCCGTACCACCCGGCGCCTGCGCCTGCGCCTGCGCCTGCGCCTGCGCCTGCGCCTGCGGGTAGCCGTAACCCGGAGCGCCCTGCGGAACGCCGGGACCCTGCGGATAGCCGTAGGTCGGCGCGCCCGGGGGCGGCGGCGGAGGCGTACTGCCCTGCGGGACGCCCGGGGTACCGGGAGCGGCGGGGGGCACGAGCGGAGTGCCGGGCGCAGGCGGGTACACGGGTGCTCCCTGCGCAGGAGCGCCGGGACCCGCCGGCGGCTGCGGGTAGCCGTACGGCGACGGGGGCGTACTGCCCTGCGGGGCCCCCGGCGCACCGGGAGCAGCGGGCGCCCCGGGCACACCAGGCGCACCCAGCGCACCACCAGGGGCGGACGGGCCACCCGGCGCGCCCGGCGGGAAACCCTGCCCGCCCGGCGTGTTCGAGGGTTCGAGCGCCGGCGCGACCGCCGTCGGCGGCAACTGGCTGCCCCCCGACATCAACGCCGTCTTCGCATCCGGCGCACTCACCGGCGGTCGCGGAGCCTCCTCGTCGGAGTCGCTCAACGGCGGCGCGAACACCGTCGCGGGCAACGGCACCGAACGGTCGTCCTCACCGGAGTCCGCGTTCGTGTCCGTACCCGCCCAGGGCGTGGCCCCCACCGGCACATCCGCGGGAGGCATGCCCACAGGAGCGGGCGCCCCGGACGCACCCGCCGGCACCCCGGCCTGCGTCTCCGCCGGAACCAGCCCACCGGACAACGCGCCACCGACGCCGGACGACCCCGCACCGGCACCCACGCCCCCAGAAGCACCGGAACCGGCACCGGCCCCCGAACCGCCCTCGCCCCCCGGCCGCCGCTCCCCGATACCCAGCTTGTCCGCCGCCTCCTGCAACCACTCCGGAGGAGTCAGCAGGAACGACGTCTGATTCAGATCCACCCGCGCGGCAGCCGGCGCCGGAACCGCGTCCTGCGGCTCGTCCGCACGGCCGTACTCCTCCTCGTACCGGCGGATCACCTCACCCACCGGCAACCCCGGCCACAGCGTCGCTTCCCCGCTGTCCCGGGCGATCACCAGCCGCTGCGCACCCGCGTCCGAACGCGGACCCTCCGCCCGGTCCTCGCCCCACACGACGAAACCCAGCTCGAACTCCCGCACCCGCACCTCACGATGCTGGTACGCGGGCACATCACCGTTGATCCACTCCTCGGCGCGCTCCTGCGCCTGCGCGTAGGTCACCATCGCCTGAAGCTCACTCCCCCACCGGGCCGGAAGACGCCGCACCGGAAGCACCGGAAGAACCGGAAGACACCGGAACGACACGCGCGAAACCGCCGTCCACCATCAGATTCGCCACCGTCTCCAACTCCGGCGGACTGCCCGCCAGCCTCGACAGGAAGGCGTCGAAATCGTCACCGCACGGCAGCAGCAGACGCTCCACCCGCTCCGCCGGCGACCACGACGGATCCACATCACGCACGTCGTCGTACGCGCAGAACCACACCGAACCGGGCCGCTCCCCCTTCACCTTCACCGCAAGCAACCCGCCCTGCACGAACACCACCCCGAGGTAATCCTTCGTCAGATGGTCGCGCAGACACTTGTTCACATACACAAGGTCATTGACAGCCGCCTCCTCACGTACCGTGAAGAACGGCTGGTCCAGCAGCAGACCCAACTCCGGGTCCAGCGCCGTACCCACCGGCGCACACCCACCCGCAGCCTTCAAGAACGAGCGATACGCCCCCGGAAGCCGGTACCCCAGGTCCTCCTCGACACCCTGCACCTGCGCCTCCGACACCGCCACACCCGACTTCGGCAGCCCGAAATGCGCCGGCCGGGTCTCCTGCAACGGCCGCGTCCCCCGCTTCCCATGGTCCACCGCCGTCGTCACCAGCCCACCGTGATGCCGCAGCAACGCCTTCACCTCGACCGGAACCAGCTCCAGCCGCCGCGTCCCGGCCACGTGATGCCACGTCCACCCGTGCGGCGTCGCCACATCCGGCACCGTGTCCCACAACTCGTGCCGCTCCGCCGCCAACGCCGCGTTCGCCGACACATAGTCCGTCAGCCGCAACTCGTCGACACCGAAACCCTCCGGCGGCTCGGCGATCTCCACCGCCACACGCGCGTACGCAGAGAAATCCGGGTAACCACGCTCATCCACCCGTACCCCTCTCGGGTGACGCGCCGCCCGGACCGGATCCGGAAAGTGCACGACCTGCCCGGCATAGGCCGCGTTCGGCGGCGCGGCTTGCTGCCCGAGCCGACCTGTCGTCATGGCGGTAGCCCCCTGCGGCGTTCTCTCTGGCCTTAATACGGCGGTGTCGATCGCGGATGCCGACAGCCTATGCGGTACCCGAACCCCGGTCACCGGCCCACCACACCCCGGAGAAACCACCCCTCCACAACCCCGGAAAAACCACCCTCCGCTTCCGTGACCAGCCGTCACCCCACCGTGACGACCTCCCCCGACCCGGGCGTGTCGCACCGCCCCAGCTTCCGCACCCGCCACGGCATTTGGCACCCTGTGTCCTTCGGGGGATGCCGGGGAACGCCCGGGGAGGGGAAAACGAACATGAATACCTTGCGAACCGGAGGCACCGACGTGCGGGCCGGCGACCCACGCATCGGCTGGAGCGGCACCGACACACCCCCCGCCCCCACCCTCCACCACCGCCGCGACGGCATCCTGCCCACCATCGCCGCCGCCCTCTCCGTCCGCGGCGCCACCCTCACCGGCACCGCCGCCCGCAGCGACCAACCCCCACCCCTGCACCCCCTCGTCCAGGACTTCCTCGACACCCTCACCAGCAGCGAACGCGACCGCTTCACCGGACGCTGCGCCGAAACCATCCTCATCTCCCGGCACCTCACCGCCGCCGACGCCGCACGCAGCAAACGCGCCGCCCGCAAAGCCATGACCAACGGCGAAGCCCGCAAAACCCTGAAAAACGCCAAACTCACCGCCCGCCGCATACGCGAGGACGGCGACCCCCTCCACGGCAGCTTCGCCACCCCCTGCCGCGCCTGCACCGCCCTCAGCGCCCACTTCGGCATCCGCATCGTCGACCCCACGGCAACCGACAGCTGACAGCCCCCGTCAACACCAGTAACACCAGCAAGCTCGACGAACGAAGGGCCGATGCACACCGACCGCACATCCACCACACGCTTCCCCGTACTCGTCGACGCCGCCCTGCGCGCCGCCGGCTGGCAACCCGGACGCTGGGACATAAAGCAGGCAGAGATCTGGGCCGACACCCTGCGCGAACACACCTCACCCGCCGGCCACCGGCACACCGTCTTCCCCGCCGCCGTCGAAGCCTGGGCCGAATTCGGCGGCCTGACCATCACCCCCAACGGCCCCGGCCGCCAGATCGCCCCCGCCACCCTCCACCTCGACCCCCTCCACGGCCTCCACCACGCCCGCACCCTCGGCGACCTCGGCCGCGCCCTCGGCACCGAACTGTGCCCCCTCGGCCAGGAGACCGACACCACCGCCGTCCTCGCCATCGACGCCGAAGGCCGCGTCTACACCCTCGACCACACCGGCGACTGGTACGCCGGCCCCGACATCGACCACGCCCTCGCCACCCTCGTCACCGGCATCGAACCCGTACGCCTCACCGCCGGCTGAACCCCCGCACAGAACGCGCCTACGCCGCCGGAATCACCGCCGACACCCGGAAACCCCCCGCATCCGTCGGCCCCGACACAAACACACCACCCAGCGCCACGACCCGCTCACGCATCCCCACCAGGCCGTTCCCACCCGACGGCAACCCCGCCGCCGACGCCGACCCCGGCTCCGGCGGCGGCTCGTTCTCCACCTGCATCGCGATCTCCGACACCCGATGCGCGAGCCGCACATGCGTCTTCGCACCCGCCGCATGCTTGTGGACGTTCGTCAACGCCTCCTGCACCACCCGGTACGCCGTCTGCTCGACCACCGCCGCATACGACCGCGCCTCCCCCTCCACCGACAGACGCACGACCATCCCCGCAGCCGCCGACTGCCCGACCAACTCCTCCAGCTCCGACAGACACGGCCCCTCCACCGAACCATCCGCCTCCGCCACCCGGGAAGCAGCCGCCGCAGCCGCCTCCCGCACCGCCGCCAACGGCACCCCCGAGGCACGCCGCCCCGGCTCCTCCCCCGACCGCAGCACCCCCAGCATCTCCCGCAACTCGGTCAACGCCTGCCGCCCCATGTCCCCCACCAGCGCCGCATTCCGCACGGCCTTCTCCGGATCCTTCCGGGCCACCGCCTGCAACGCCGCCGCATGCACCACCATCAGACTCACCCGATGCGCCACCACGTCGTGCATCTCACGAGCGATCCGAGTCCGCTCCTCGTTCCTCGCCCACTCGGCCCGCTCCTCCGCCCGCTCGGCCAGCAACTGAAGCTCCCGCTCCAGACTGTCCGCCCGCTCCCTGAGACTCTCCATCAACCGCCGCCGCGCCCCCACATACAGGCCCAGCAGCACCGGCGGAGCCGTCAGCCCCAACGCCGTCGTCACCGCCGCGAACGGCACGAACCAGTCACCCAGTGTCAGATCGCCCCGCGCCATGTCCTGCCGCACCCGCACGAACGTCACGACCGCCGTACCCACCAGCGACATCCCCGCCAGCGCCCCGATGATCCGGCGCGGCAGCTCGCACGCGGCCAGCGTGTACAGGCCGACGACACCCAGCAGGAACCCCATCTGCGCGGGCGTGATCGCGATCGCCACGAGTACGACGGCAATGGGCCACTTCCGCCGCACGAGCAACACGGACCCGGCGATCACCCCGAAAACGATCCCCACCGCCAGCGGGATCCCCGCGTCCCGGGCGAACGGCACCCCCTCGGCTCCGCACTCCACGGCCGACACCAGCGCCAGACTCCCGTCGAGCACCGCACTGCGCCACCTGGTCCACCACCACGGCCCCGTCCGGGCCCTGGCGTGCTCTTCCCCCGTCGTGGTCATGCCTCCAGCCTACGGGCGACGGCTGCGGCATTTCCGGCGACTTTCACCGACCTCCACACACCACACTCCGTAACCGGACGACCTCGAAACACACCGGTATCACTCGAACTGGTGAACCCTTCCCGTTCGACTCCGGAACACCTCATTCCGGCGGACGGTATGCCTATGGCACATTCAATCGGCAAATACACCGACTTCGAGGACTTACGGGAACGGGCGGTCGCCCTGCGGCGGGCAGGTCTCAGCCGACGACAGATCCGCGACCGGCTGCATGTCGACAACAACGACATCCTCAACCGCCTCCTGGAGGGCGAGCCACCTCCTGAGTGGACCAAGCGCCCGAACGCGAAGGACGACCTCCGGGACAAGGCACGGGAGCTACGGCTCCAGGGCTGGACCTACGACCAGATCCAGGTCGAACTGGGCTGCTCGAAGAGTTCGATCTCGCTTTGGGTAAGGGAGCTGCCGAGGCCGGAGCGACGCGACCCCACGGAGCAGGCAAAGCTCGCGGCCCGGAAGCGCTGGGAGCACGAGCTCGCGGTACGGGACGAAGAGCGGCAGAAGACCAAAGCAGCGGCCGCGAGCGAAATCGGCGCAATGACTCCTCGCGAGCTGTTCATGACGGGCGTCGCCCTCTATTGGGCCGAGGGCGCCAAGGACAAGCCGTATGACCGACGCGAAAACGTGCAGTTCGTCAACAGCGACCCTGGCGTGATCCGGATCTACCTCGCCTGGCTGGATCTGCTTGGCGTAGAACGCGACCGCCTCCGGTATCGCGTCATGATCCACGCGACTGGCGACGTCGAAGGCGCCAAGCACTTTAGGGCTGAGCTCGTCGGCGTCGACGCCTCGGTGTTCCAGCGGACGACAATCAAGAAGCACAACCCGAAAACCGTCCGCAAGAATGTAGGCGAGGGCTATCGAGGCTGTCTCGTGATCAGCGTCTTGCAAGGCGCCGACCTCTATCGCCGCATCGAAGGCTGGTGGACAGGCATGGTGGATGCGGCCTCCGGGATCACGACGCCACTCTCCTCAGGTAAGGTCTGACGCAGCCATCCGCCATGGGGTAACTGGTAGCCCGCGGGCCTTTGAAGCCCTGTAGTGCTGGTTCGAATCCAGCTGGCGGAGCTGCTCGGTTCGGGCCCTGACCTCCCCGTCAGGGCCCGCTCTCACCTCCCCCAAGAATCGCCCCGGTATCCTGCGGCTGTCACCCCCACCACCCACAGCCGAAGGGCAACCCCGTGAGCGCCATTCGCCCGGCAGCCGTCGTCGTTCTCGCAGCGGGTGAGGGCACCCGTATGAAGTCGGCCACACCGAAGGTCCTGCACGAGATCTGTGGCCGTTCCCTGGTGGGCCATGTGCTGGCCGCCGCCCGTGAGTTGGACCCGGAGAACCTGGTCGTCGTCGTGGGGCATGCCCGGGAGCAGGTCGCCGCGCACCTGAACGAGATCGACCCGGGCGTGCGCACCGCCGTGCAGGCCGAGCAGAACGGGACCGGGCATGCCGTGCGGATGGGTCTGGAGGAGCTGGGCGGGGCCGTCGTCGGGACTGTCGTGGTCGTGTGCGGGGACACGCCCCTGCTCACCGCCGACACGCTCCGGGCGCTCGCCGGGACCCATGCCGCCGACGGCAACGCCGTGACCGTGCTGACCGCCGAGGTTCCGGACGCCACCGGGTACGGGCGGATCATCCGGGACGAGGTGACGGGTGCCGTGACCGCGATCGTGGAGCACAAGGACGCGTCCGAGGTCCAGCGGGCGATCCGGGAGATCAACAGCGGGGTGTTCGCGTTCGACGGGCAGTTGCTGGCGGACGCGCTGAAGAAGGTGCGGACGGACAACAGCCAGGGTGAGGAGTACCTCACGGACGTGCTGGGGATCCTGCGTGAGGCCGGTCATCGCGTCGGCGCTTCCGTGGCCGGGGATCACCGGGAGATCGCCGGGATCAACAACCGGGTGCAGCTGGCCGAGGCGCGCCGGATTCTCAACGACCGGCTGCTGACGGCCGCCATGCTGGAGGGGGTCACCGTGGTGGACCCTGCGTCCACCTGGGTCGATGTGACCGTCTCCTTCGAGCGGGATGTCGTCGTTCATCCGAATACGCAGCTCACGGGGTCGACGCAGCTGGGTGAGGGTGCCGAGGTGGGGCCGAACAGCCGGCTGAAGGACACGCAGGTCGGTGCGGGGGCGCGGGTGGACAACACCGTGTCGGACGGGGCCGTCGTCGGGCCGGAGGCGTCGGTGGGGCCGTATGCGTATCTGCGGCCGGGGACCCGGCTGGGGACCAAGGGCAAGATCGGGACGTACGTCGAGACGAAGAACGCGAAGATCGGTGAGGGCACGAAGGTGCCGCATCTGTCGTATGTCGGTGACGCGACGATCGGTGAGTACACGAACATCGGGGCGGCGAGTGTGTTCGTGAACTACGACGGTGAGAGCAAGCATCACACGACGGTCGGGTCGCACTGCAAGACGGGTTCGGACAACATGTTTGTGGCTCCTGTCACGGTCGGGGACGGTGCCTACACCGCCGCCGGGTCTGTGATCACGAAGGATGTGCCGCCCGGTTCGCTGGCCGTGGCCCGTGGTCAGCAGCGGAATATCGAGGGTTGGGTGGCTCGGAAGCGTCCGGGGAGCGCGGCGGCGAAGGCGGCCGAGGCGGCGTCCCGGAGGGGCGAGAGCGAGGACTGACCGGAAACGGGTGCGCCAAACACGGCGTACCGTGATAAGTGCACATCCGCACACGTGCACCCGCACCCCTACCAGCTGATTCGGCCTCTCATGCCCAGGCGGGAGGTCGGGGTAGCAGTCGGCTGGCTGAGACAACCTCTGAGGAGACTGTGCTGTGACCGGGTTCAAGACGACCGGCGAGAAGAAGATGATGTTCTTCTCCGGCCGCGCCCACCCCGAGCTTGCCGAGGAGGTCGCCCACGAGTTGGGTGTCGGGGTTGTCCCGACGAAGGCCTTCGACTTCGCGAACGGTGAGATCTACGTCCGTTACCAGGAGTCGGCGCGTGGTGCGGACTGCTTTGTGATCCAGAGCCACACGACTCCGATCAACCAGTGGATCATGGAGCAGCTGATCATGATCGACGCGCTGAAGCGTGCGTCGGCTCGCTCCATCACGGTGATTGTGCCGTTCTACGGTTACGCGCGGCAGGACAAGAAGCACCGTGGTCGTGAACCTATTTCGGCGCGTCTGATCGCGGATCTGATGAAGACGGCGGGTGCCGACCGGATTCTGACCGTGGATCTGCACACGGACCAGATCCAGGGTTTCTTCGACGGGCCGGTGGATCATCTGTTCGCGCTGCCGCTGCTCGCCGATTATGTGGGCGAGAAGGTGGACCGGGACAAGCTGACGGTCGTGTCGCCGGACGCGGGCCGGGTGCGTGTGGCGGACCGCTGGTGTGACCGGCTGGGTGCGCCGCTCGCCATCGTGCACAAGCGGCGTGACAAGGATGTGGCGAACCAGGTGACCGTCCACGAGGTCGTGGGTGAGGTCAAGGGCCGGGTGTGTGTGCTGGTGGACGACATGATCGACACTGGTGGGACGATCTGTGCCGCTGCCGATGCGCTGTTCGCGCACGGTGCGGAGGACGTGATCGTCACGGCGACGCACGGTGTGCTCTCCGGTCCTGCGGCGGACCGGCTGAAGAACTCGCGGGTGAGTGAGTTCGTGTTCACGAACACGCTGCCGACGCCGGCGGAGCTGGGCCGGGATCTGGACAAGATCACGGTGTTGTCGATCGCTCCGACGATCGCGAGTGCGGTGCGTGAGGTGTTCGAGGATGGTTCGGTGACCAGCCTCTTCGACGAGCAGTGAGGTTTCTGCGGCCCCGCTGCGTGAGGTAGCCGAAGATCCTTTTGGGTGCGGCCTCCTGGTCCGAGTAGACTGCTGCAGTTGCTCGGCGAGGGAGGCCGTACTCCGTTTCTGACGGGGGTACGGCGGTCCGTTATCGACGCGCTCTTCGTAGCAGGCCGTTCGTGGCCGGGTGACCACGTCCGTTCCGAGTTCTACGAGGAGTGATCATCATGTCCGAGGTGAAGCTCACCGCCGAGACCCGTACCGAGTTCGGCAAGGGTGCCGCGCGCCGCATCCGCCGTGCCAGCAAGGTTCCGGTTGTTCTCTACGGCCACGGCACCGAGCCGGTGCACCTGACCCTGCCGGGTCACGACCTGCTGCTGGCGCTGCGTACGCCGAACGTCCTGATCTCCCTGGACATCGACGGCAAGACCAACGAGCTGGCGATTCCGAAGGCCGTCCAGCGTGACGCGGTCAAGGGCTTCCTGGAGCACGTGGACCTGCTGCTGGTCAAGCGTGGCGAGAAGGTCACGGTCGAGGTCCCGGTGCACGCCGAGGGCGAGCTGGCCGCCGGTGGCAACCTGCTGGAGCACGTCCTGAACGCGCTGCCGGTCGAGGCCGAGGCGACGCACATCCCCGAGGCCGTCACGGTCTCCGTCGAGGGTCTGGAGGCCGGTGCCTCCGTCCTCGCCAAGGACATCACCCTGCCGAGCGGTGTGACCCTGGCCGTGGACGAGGACGCCGTCGTTCTCCAGGTGCTGCAGGCCCAGGTCGAGGTGACCGAGGGCGAGGCCGCCGAGGAGGGCGAGGAGGCGGCGGAGGCCTGAGCCTCGCCGTAGTCGTCAGTTGTTCAGCCGCCGCTTCCCTCGCGGGGAGCGGCGGCTGGCGCGTATCAAGGAGACATGGACGTGACCACTCCCGCCAGCACTGGTCCCTGGCTGATCGTCGGGCTGGGGAATCCCGGGCCGGAGTATGCGATGAACCGGCACAACGTCGGTTTCATGGTGGCGGACCTGCTCGCGGAGCGGATCGGGGGGAAGTTCAAGCGGGCGGGCAAGGCGCAGGCGCAGGTGCTGGAGGGCCGGATCGGTCCGGCGGGGCCGGCGAACCGGCGGGTGATCCTGGCGAAGCCGATGTCGTACATGAACTTGTCCGGTGGTCCGGTGAACGCGCTGAAGGACTTCTACAAGGTGCCGGTGGCGAACGTCGTGGCCGTGCATGACGAGTTGGACATCGACTACGGCACGCTGCGGCTGAAGCTGGGCGGTGGGGACAACGGGCACAACGGTCTGAAGTCGATGACGAAGGCGATGGGTTCGGACTATCACCGGGTGCGGTTCGGGATCGGGCGGCCTCCGGGTCGTATGCAGGTGGCGGACTTCGTGCTGAAGGACTTCTCGTCGGCGGAGCGCAAGGAGCTGGACTACTTCGTGGACCGTGCGGCGGACGCGGTGGAGTGTCTGGTGATCGAGGGGCTGGAGCGGGCGCAGAGCGCGTACAACTCCTGACATGTGCTTGTACGGCGGACAGCGAGGTTGACCGCCCGTACGGGAATGGCCAATGATCCCGGCCATGCCTGCCACAGCCAGCACTGCTCGCCGGGCCTCCGTGACCGCGTTGCGGTTGGGGCGGGTCGCGGCGATGGGTGCGCTCGCCGCGTTGATCCTGTTCGCCGGGGTGTGGGGTTCCTGGGGGACCGCGCAGCACGTGATGCTGTCCAAGGGTCGGGAGCAGGGCACGGTGAGGGTGACGTCCTGTTCGGGCGACGCCTGCAGTGGTCCCTTCACGCCGACGTCGGCGGGGGCGCGGGCGCGCGCGCGTGTGGAGATCGCGCAGCCGGTGGCGGTGCGCAAGGGGCGGACGTACGACGTCGTGCTGAAGCCGGGTACGGCGGACGCGGTGCGCTCGGGTCCGGCGGGGATCCTGTACTCCTGGGTGCCGTTGGGCGGGGCGTTGCTGCTGGCCTCGGTGGTGGTGGCGGGCGGGATGCGGCTGTCGCGGGTGGCGTGGGTGCTGGCGGGGTGCGGGGTGGCCTTGCTGACGGGGGCTTTTCTTGCGGTGTCCGCCGGTTCGTGACTCCGCGCGCCGGTCGTGGCGCGCAGGTGTTGTCTCTTCGTGATTGACCCTGGGTCAGCGGGGGCTGGAAGCTGGGGCGCCCCCTCCACATCTTTCCCGTAGGCCACTCGAAGATGGGCCAGCCCCATGCGTACCCTCATCCGTGCCGGCGCGGTGTCCGCCGGTGTGTCGGCAGCGCTGTTTCTCGCGCCCGCGGCGCACGCCGCTCCGCCCGGTGACAACGGCGATGTGAAGATCCACAAGTCCACGACGGACGAGTTCGACGAGCGCAATCAGCCGCATGTGTGCTCGTTCTACCTCGACGCCTTCCACTTCGACGGCGGCCAGCAGGTCGACTGGCGCATCGAGGTGTGGGCCCCGACCGGTGGGACGAAGGGCACGACGGTGAAGTCGGGTGCCCTGTCCCTGGACGCCGACGGCCACGGCCGCACGTCGGACATGACGCTGTCGGACGGGCACTACAAGCTGTTCTGGAACTTCGCCGGCGAGAAGGGCGCGGCCAAGCACAAGGTGTTCTGGACGGACTGCCGGGCCTCCGGCGGCGGTGGCGGTACGCCGTCGTCGGGTCCGTCGTCCGGTGCGACGTCGAGCGCGTCCCCGGCGCCGTCCTCGTCCCCGTCCTCGTCCGTGTCGCCGTCCTCGTCGGCCCCGGGTTCGGCGTCCTCGTCCTCCCCGGCTCCGTCGTCCTCGCCGTCCGCGCAGGGCGGTGGCGGTCTCGCCGAGACCGGCAACGGTGTTCCGGTGGGTGCGCTGTCGGGTGTCGCGGCCGTGCTGGTGGGCGCGGGCGGCTACCTGGTGGTGCGGCGCCGGAAGGCGCGCGGCTGACCTGAGCCACGTACAAGGGTGCCCCCGGGGTCGTACGACCCCGGGGGCACCCTTTTGTGCGGGGTGGCCGTCAGCCGGTGTTGCGCAGGCCCGCTGCCACGCCGTTGACGGTCAGGAGCAGGGCGCGGGAGAGCAGCGGGTCGGGGGTGAGACCGGCCGCGGCGGCGTCGCGCTGGCGCTTGAGCAGGGTGACCTGGAGGTAGGAGATGGGGTCCAGGTAGGCGTCGCGGATGGCGAAGGTCTGCCTGAGGACGGGCTGGGCGTCCAGCAGTTCCTGCTCGCCGGTGATCCGCAGGACCTCGCGGACGGTCAGCTCGTGTTCGGCCTTGATGGTGTCGAAGACGTGCTTGAGGTCGTCGGGGACGAGGGTGTCGACGTAGTGCTGGGCGATGCGCAGGTCGGTCTTGGCCAGGGTCATCTCGACGTTGGAGACGAAGTTCTGGAAGAAGTGCCACTGCTGGTACATCTCGTCGAGGACGGTGTCACCTTCCTGCCGCAGGCCTGCCTCGCGCAGCGCCTTGAGGCCGGAGCCGACGCCGAACCAGCCGGGGACGATCTGCCGGGACTGGGTCCAGCCGAACACCCAGGGGATGGCGCGCAGGCCGTCGAGGCCGGCGCCGGAGTCGGGGCGCCGGGAGGGCCGGGATCCCAGGTGCAGCTCGGCGAGCTGGTCCACCGGGGTGGCGGCGAAGAAGTACGCCGGCAGGTCGGGGTCCTCGACGAGCCTGCGGTAGGCGGCGTGGGCGGCGTCCGAGACGACGTCCATGGCGGCGTCCCAGCGGGCGAGGGCCTCGTCGGACTGGCGGGGGGCGGTGTGCAGGGCGGAGGCCTGCAGGGTGGCGGCGACGGTCAGTTCCAGGTTCTCCCGGGCCAGGGAGGGGATGAGGTACTTGTCGGAGATGACCTCGCCCTGCTCGGTGACCTTGATCTCGCCCTCCAGGGTGCCCCAGGGCTGGGCGAGGATGGCGTCGTGGGAGGGGCCGCCGCCGCGGCCGACGGTGCCGCCGCGGCCGTGGAAGAGCCGGAGGCGTACGCCGTAGCGGTGGGCGACGTCGCGCAGGCGCCGCTGCGCCCGGTGGATCTCCCACTGGCTGGTGGTGATGCCGCCGAACTTGGAGGAGTCGGAGTAGCCGAGCATGACCTCCTGGACGTCGCCGCGCAGCGCGACCAGGCGCCGGTAGGACGGGTCGGAGAGCATGTCCTCGAGGATGGTGTCGGCGGCCTTGAGCTCGTCGGTGGTCTCCAGCAGGGGGACGATGCCGATCTTCGCCCAGCCGGCGTGGAGGTCGATCAGGCCGGCCTCGCGGGCGAGGACGGCGGCGGCGAAGACGTCGTCGGCGCCCTGGCACATGGAGATGATGTAGGACTCGACGACCTCGGGGCCGAAGACCTCCAGGGCCTTCTTGACGGTCCCGAACACGCCGAGGGTCTTCTGGCCGGCCGCGTCGACGGGCGCCGGGGTGGGCGCCAGCGGCCTGCGCGAGCGCAGCTCCTTGGCGAGGAGCTTGGCCCGGTACTCGCGGGGCATGTCGGCGTAGCGCCAGGACTCCTCGCCGAGGCGGTCGAAGAGCTGGCCGAGGGCGTGGTGGTGGGCGTCGGCGTGTTCGCGGACGTCCATGGTGGCCAGCTGGAGGCCGAAGGCGGCCAGGGTGCGGATGGTGCGGGCCAGGCGGCCGTCGGCGAGGAGGCCGCCGCGGTGCTCGCGCAGCGAGGCCTGGATGAGCCGGAGGTCGGTGAGCATCTCGCTGGTGCCGAGGTAGTCGCGGCCCGACTCGTGCGGGGTGCCCTTGGCGAGGCGCTGCTTGGTGTTCTGCAGCTTCTGCCGGATGCAGGTGGCCTTGAGCCGGTAGGGCTCCTCGGCGTTGAGGCGCTTGTAGCGGGGGCTGATCTCGGGGAGGGTCTCCAGGTCCTGCTTGAGGGATTCCAGGAGCTCTTCGGTGGCGCCGGTGTAGCGGATGGAGTTGGAGAGCAGTCCGCGCAGCTCGTCGATCATCTCCAGGGCGTCGTTGATGCCGTGCTCGTGCTGGAGGATGAGGACGTCCCAGGTGACCTGGGGGGTGACGTTGGGGTTGCCGTCGCGGTCGCCGCCGATCCAGGTGCCGAAGGTGAGCGGGCGGGTGTCGTCGGGAAGCTTGACGCCGACCCGCTCCAGCTCCGCGGTGAGGTCCTCCAGGACGTCTCCCACCGCGCCGGCGTGCAGCTCGTCGAGGTAGTAGATGGCGTTGCGGGCCTCGTCGGCGGGCTCGGGGCGTACGACGCGCAGTTCGTCGGTCTGCCACACCAGGTCGATGTTCTCGGCGAGGCGGACGTCGAGGCGGCGGCGGTCGGAGCCCTGGACGGGGGTCTCCAGGAGCGCGGCGATGCGCCGGAGCTTGTTCAGCACCGAGCGGCGCGCGGCCTCGGTGGGGTGTGCGGTGAACACCGGGCGGACGTTCAGGTGCTGGACGGTCTGCTTGAGGTGTCCGGGGTCGGCGTCCTTGAGCCGGTCGGCGGTGCGGGCGAGGAGGCCGCCCTCGGCGGCGCGCCGGGCCCGCAGTTCGCGGCCGCGGTGCACCTGCTCGGTGACGTTGGCGAGGTGGAAGTAGGTGGAGAAGGCGCGGACCAGCTTGGCCGCGGTCTCCAGTTCGGTGCCGCGCAGCAGCTCGGCGGCGGCCTCGCCGTCCTCGCGGGTGAGGCGGCGGACCTTCTCGACCAGGTCGAGGAGCTCGGGGCCTTCCTGCCGTACGAGGGTCTCGCCCAGGAGATCACCCAGCCGGCGGATGTCGGCGCGCAGCTCGCTGCTGGTCGTGGTGGTCTGGTCGTCGGCACTGCTCACAGGTGCGGCTCCTTGCAGTGTGGAAGCTCGTCTGGGAGGGGAACCCGGCCGGCTGCCGCGCGGCGGGCGCCGCATACGGGCCGGAGCGTCCGGGAAGGAAACTTCAGCGGACCGCGCTGTCCGACCGAGTTCAAGGATAGGTGTCGATGGGGACGCGCAGGCTCTGGGGCTCTTGCCGCCGCTCGACACGCTGCCATACTTACGTCGCCGTAGGTTACGGAACCGTAGGGAACCGCCGTCGCCTCCCGTCCGGTCCCGGCGGCCCGGCACCTGCCTCGACCCTCGACCCTCGACCCCACAGGGGACGCGCATGACCTCAAGTTCCGATGTGATCGAAGAAACCCGTACGGCCGACGACAGTTCGATCCCGTCCGCCACGCTGGGTGGCGAGCAGAAGCGTTCGATCGAGCAGATCACGCTGCTTTTGTTCATCACCGTGCCGTTCCTGGCGCTCGTGGCGGCGGTGCCGCTGGCCTGGGGCTGGGGGGTGAGCTGGCTCGATCTGGGCCTGCTGGTGTTCTTCTACTTCCTGGGGTGCCACGGCATCACGATCGGCTTCCACCGGTACTTCACCCACGGTTCGTTCAAGGCCAGGCGGCCCCTGCGGATCGCGCTGGCGATCATGGGCTCGCTGGCCGTCGAGGGGCCCCTGGTGCGCTGGGTGGCCGATCACCGCAAGCACCACAGGTTCTCCGACGCGGAGGGCGACCCGCACTCTCCGTGGCGGTTCGGCGAGAGCGTTCCGGCGCTGATGAAGGGCCTGTGGTGGGCTCACATCGGCTGGATGTTCGACGAGGAGCAGACCCCGCAGGACAAGTACGCGCCGGATCTGATCAAGGACCCGGCGATCCGGGCGATCTCCCGGCAGTTCGTGTACTGGACGGGTGTCTCCCTGCTCCTGCCGCCGCTGATCGGCGGGCTGGTGACGATGTCCTGGTGGGGCGCGTTCACCGCGTTCTTCTGGGGTTCACTCGTACGAGTGGCGTTGCTGCACCATGTGACCTGGTCGATCAACTCGATCTGTCACGCGGTGGGCAAGCGGCCGTTCAAATCAAGGGACCGTTCGGGCAACGTGTGGTGGCTGGCGGTGCTGTCGTGCGGTGAGTCCTGGCACAACCTGCACCACGCCGACCCGACCTCGGCGCGGCACGGTGTGATGCGCGGTCAGATCGACTCCTCGGCGCGGATCATCCGCATCTTCGAGCTGCTCGGCTGGGCGTATGACGTGCGCTGGCCGTCACGCTCACGTATCGATTCGCGCCGGAACACCGAGGAAGGCGACTCCGGGCGCCGGAGGGAGAGCGCGAAGGCGGCATGATTGACGCCGTGGCGACCGACTCCAGCAGCACCTCCAGCAACGACAAACAACGGCGGACCCGCCGGACCCGTATGACCGGTGCCGAGCGTCGCCAGCAGCTGCTGGAGATCGGTCGCACCCTCTTCGCCGCGAAGGGTTTCGAGGGCACCTCGGTGGAGGAGATCGCCGCGAAGGCCGGGGTGTCCAAGCCGGTGGTGTACGAGCACTTCGGCGGCAAGGAGGGGCTGTACGCGGTGGTGGTGGACCGCGAGATGCGGCGGCTGCTGGACATGGTGACCGGCTCGCTGACCGCCGGCCACCCCCGTGAGCTGTGCGAGCAGGCCGCCTTCGCGCTCCTGGACTACATCGAGGAGTACACGGACGGCTTCCGCATCCTGGTCCGTGACTCGCCCATCCCCCAGTCCACGGGCTCCTTCGCCTCCCTCATCTCGGACATCGCCACGCAGGTGGAGGACATCCTGGGCCGCGAGTTCAAGTCCCGCGGCTTCGACCCGAAGCTGGCCCCGCTGTACGCGCAGGCGCTGGTCGGCATGGTCGCGCTGACGGGCCAGTGGTGGCTGGACGTACGCCGCCCGAAGAAGGCGGAGGTCGCGGCACATCTGGTGAACCTGGCGTGGCACGGTCTGGACGGGTTGGAGCAGAAGCCGCGGTTGATAGGGCACCGCAAGGCGTAGCCCAGGGGCCGCGCGGTCAGCGGGGCTGGAGGAACTCGAGTCGGTTGCCGACGGGGTCCTGCGAGTAGAAGCGCAGGTGGCCGGGGAGGTTGTCGTCCCAGGTGACCTTCGCTCCCTTCGCGGTGAGCCGGGCGGCGTACGCCTCGATCCGTGTCACCCTGAGCCCGGGGTGGGCCTTCTTCGCGGGCCGGAAGTCTTCCTCGATGCCCAGGTGGAGTTGCACGGCTCCGGCCCGGAACCAGCAGCCGCCGCGCGCCGCGAGCACGGGTGGTTTGGGGATCTCCGTCATGCCGAGGACGTCGGCGTAGTACGCCCGCAGCGCGTCCTCCGACCCGGGCGGGGCCGCCAGCTGCACGTGATCGACCGCGGCGAGCATGCTCAGGCCTCCTTCACGGCGACGGCGAACAGGCGGCGGAAGGGCAGGACCGTGCCGTACGGCGCGCTGGGGTAGGCCTGCCGCAGCAGCTCCCGGTACTCGCCGAGGAAGGCGTCCCGGGCCTCGGGGTCGCCGGCGAGTGCGGTCAGCGCGGGCCGCAGGCCGGTCCCCTTCACCCAGTCCAGAACGGGATCCTCACCCTGCAGGACGTGGAAGTACGTCGTCTGCCACACGTCGGTCGCACAGCCGAGGCGGGCGAGGCGGTCCAGATAGGCGCCGGGGGTGTGCACGGAGTCGGTGCGGCGCAGTACGTCGGCGAGGCGGGACTTCCAGCGGGGCGTGGCGGCCAGGTCGCGCATCAGGGCGTGCAGCGGGGCGTCGATGTTGTCCGGGACCTGGAAGGCGAAGGTGCCACCGGGGCGGAGGCCGGCGATCCAGTCGGCGAAGCGGTCGGCGTGCCCCGGCACCCATTGCAGGGTCGCGTTGGAGACGATCAGGTCGTACGGCTCTCCGGGCGCCCAGGTGCGGGCGTCGGCGTGGGCGAAGTCCAGCCGTCCGCCCCCGGCCGTGGGGCCCTCGTGGTCGGTGTGGGCCTTGTCCAGCATCTCCGGCGAGTTGTCGTAGCCGGTGACGTGCGCGGCGGGCCAGCGTTCGGTGAGCAGCACGGTGACGTTGCCCGGGCCGCAGCCGAGGTCGGCGATGCGGGGCGCCGGCGTGGGCAGGACGGGGACGCGGGCGAGGAGGTCGGCGAAGGGACGGGCCCGGTGACCGGAGTGCCGCAGGTACTGACCGGGGTCCCAGATCGGTGTCGTCATGACCACCACTGTCCCCTCCAGCTTATCTCGATGTCAAGAGACTTGATGTCAAGAGACTTCATGTCGACACAACCACTACACTGATCCCATGGAGGACGAGGTCGATCGGCTGGTCGCAGCGTGGCGCCGGGAACGTCCGGACCTCGACGTGGAGCCGCTGGAAGTGCTCAGCCGGGTGAGCCGACTCGCCCGGCATCTGGACCGTGCGCGCCGGCTCGCCTTCGCCGAGCACCAGCTGGAGCCGTGGGAGTTCGACGTGCTGACCGCGCTCAGGCGCGCGGGCACGCCGTACCAGCTCTCCCCCGGCCAGCTGCTGACGCAGACCCTGGTCACCTCGGGCACGATGACCAACCGGATCGACCGGCTGGCCAAGAAGGGCCTGGTGGAGCGGCTGCCCGACCCGAGCGACCGGCGGGGCGTGCTGGTCCGGCTGACCGACACCGGCCGGGACCGCGCCGACCAGGCGCTGGCCGGGCTGCTGGAGCAGGAGCGGGCGATCCTCGCCGAGCTGTCCCGCGCCCAGCGGGCGGAACTGGCCGGACTCCTACGCCAGTTGACCGCCCCGTTCGACAACATCCCCGGTTAGGTCGGCCGGTCCGACCCCCGCGCGGCGGGCGAGGGCGACGGCGGCCAGCGTCGAGTGGACGCCCAGCTTGCCGAGGACGTTCTGCATATGGGTGCGCACGGTGTGCGGGGAGAGGAACAGCCGCTCGGCCACGGCCTTGCGGCCCAGGCCCGCGACCATGCAGCGCAGCACCTCCCGCTCGCGCGGGGTGAGGGACTCCACCAGCCGCTCGCTCTCGGTACGGTGCCGGCGGGCCGCCGTCAGCTCCCTGAGCACGCCGGTGAGCAGGGCGGGCGGCAGATGGGTCTCGTCGCGCAGCACACCCCGGATCACCGTCAGCAGCCGGGACAGCGAGCAGTCCTTGGCGACCCACCCCGAGGCACCGGCCTGCAGGGCGAGCGCCGCCCGCCGGGGATCGTCCTTCTCGGCGAGTACGACGATCCGTACGGCCGCCTGGGCGCCCCGGACCCCGGCGACCAGCGAGATCCCGTCGACCAGCCCCTCCTCGTTGCCCTCCTGCACCGGCACCGGCAGAGCCGGGCGGGCGCCGGGCACTTGGCCGCCGAGGTCCGCGTCGACCAGCAGCACGTCGAAGCGGCGGCCCTCACCGGCCGCCCGCTCCAGGCAGCGCAGCGCGGCGGGGCCGCTGCCGGCTGCGGAGACGTCGACATCCGGCTCGGCGGCCAGGGCGGCCGCGAGCGACTCGGCGAAGATGCGGTGGTCGTCGACGACCAGGACTCGGATACGAACCACGAAACTCCTCCCGGACCGGGCCTGGCCCTCCGGAGAACGACGACCCGCGGGGGTACGCACACCCACGGAAAGGACACGCGCCGCGCGGCCGCCGCCGACGCGGAAACTGCTACCCCCACCGCGGGTGCCGTACCCGCCTGTCTCGCCCCCTGATCAGCACCGGCCCCCACCGGTGCTGTTCCACAGAGTACGGATGGGAGCACGCAGCGGAAGGAGATTTGCAGAACTGGCCGTCCAGCGTGTTTATCGTGTGCCGCATGTTTCGTATTGAGGCGGAAGTCGACAAAGGCCGACGTGATCTGCTCCGCTCGCGGCTACGGGACACCAACGCGCCCACCGAGACACCGGCCGGGCTAAGGAGGCGGTGGCGGGTAGGGCGGCCGGGGCGGGATCCGGGGCCCGGGCGGCGGCGGTGGCAACGGCGGCTCACCTTCCACCAGTACCGGTCCACCCGCCCGCAACCGCTCGATGGTCCGCTCGGCGCGGCGGCGGGCCCGGGGGTCGTCATCGCACCGGAAGAGCAGCACGAGGCTCCTGCGGCCCTGCTGCACGTCGGCCGACCGGTACCCGAACGGCTCAGACCACCCGCCGTGCCCCCGCCGAAGGCACCGCTTCGAAGACCCGAGGGGTCGTGAACCCGGCTGCGGCGAAGGCCTCTTCGATGGCCTTCGTGAGGGTGTCGACCTCCGTCGCCTCCGTCAGGACGATCGCCGAGCCGCCGAAGCCGCCGCCGGTCATGCGGGCGCCCAGGGCGCCGTTGGCCAGGGCCGTGTCGACGACCAGGTCCAGTTCCGGGCAGGAGATGCGGAAGTCGTCGCGCAGGGAGGCGTGGCCCTCGGTGAGGACCGGGCCGATCGCGCGGGTCTCGCCGGCACGCAGCAGCCCGACCACCCGCTCCACCCGCTCGTCCTCCGTCACCACGTGCCGGACCAGACGGCGTACCTCCTCCTCGTCGCCCAGCCGGGCCAGCGCCGCGTCCAGTTCGGCGTACGGAACGTCCCGCAGGGCGTCCACGCCGAGCAGGGCCGCGCCCTTCTCGCAGCCCGCCCGCCGCTTGCCGTACTCGCCGCCGCTGTGCGCGTGCTTGACCTGGGTGTCGACCACCAGCAGGCGCAGGCCCTCGGCCGCGAGGTCGAAGGGGATCTGCTGCTGGGACAGGTCGCGGGTGTCCAGGAAGAGCGCGTGCCCCTGCTCGCAGCAGGCCGACGCCGTCTGGTCCATGATCCCGGTGGGCGCGCCGACGTAGACGTTCTCGGCGCGCTGGCACAGCCGGGCCAGCTTCCAGCGCGGCAGGTCCAGTTCGTACAGGTCGTTCAGCGCGAGCGCGATCACCACCTCGAGGGCCGCCGAGGAGGACAGGCCTGCGCCGGTCGGGACCGTGGAGGACAGGTGGACGTCCGCGCCCGTCACGCCGTGGCCGGCCTCGCGCAGCGCCCAGACCACGCCCGCCGGGTACGCCGTCCAGTCGTCGTCGCCCTGCGGGGCCAGGGCGTCCAGCCGCAGCTCCTTGACGCCGCCGTCGATGTCCGCCGAGTGCAGGCGCAGGACGCCGTCGGTGCGGCGGGAGACGGCCGCGACCGCCCGGTGCGGCAGCGCGAACGGCATCACGAAGCCGTCGTTGTAGTCGGTGTGCTCACCGATGAGGTTGACCCGGCCGGGTGCCGCCCAGACGCCCTCCGGTGCGGCCCCGTACAGCTCGGCGAAGCGCTCCGCGACCTGCTGTGCCCCCACTAGTGCTCCTTCGTGATGCTCTGCGTGAACTCCCACGCGTCCGCGACGATGCCCGCGAGATCCGCGCGGGTCGGGTTCCAGCCCAGCTTCTCGCGGGCCGTGTCCGCCGAGGCGACCAGGACGGCCGGGTCGCCGCCGCGGCGCGGGGCCACGACCTCGGGGATCGGGTGCCCGGTGACCTGCCGGACGGTCTCGATGACCTGGCGGACGGAGAAGCCCTCGCCGTTGCCGAGGTTGCAGATCAGGTGCTCGCCCGGGGTGGCGGCGGCCAGGGCCAGCAGGTGGGCCTCGGCGAGGTCCGCGACGTGGATGTAGTCGCGGACGCAGGTGCCGTCGGGGGTCGGGTAGTCGTCGCCGTAGACCGAGATCGCCTCGCGGCGGCCCTGGGCGACCTGGAGGACCAGCGGGATGAGGTGGGACTCGGGGTCGTGGCGCTCGCCGTGGGCGCCGTAGGCGCCGGCCACGTTGAAGTAGCGCAGGGAGACCGCGGCCAGGCCGTGGGCGTTCGCCTCGCTGGTGATCATGTGGTCGACGGCCAGCTTGGAGGCGCCGTAGGGGTTGGTCGGCTTCGTCGGGGCGCTCTCCACGATCGGGACCTGCTCCGGCTCGCCGTAGGTCGCCGCCGTGGAGGAGAAGACGAGCTTGCGGACGCCCGCCTCGCGCATCGCGCCGAGCAGCGCCATGGAGCCGGCGACGTTGTTGTCCCAGTACTTCTCCGGCTTCACCACCGACTCGCCGACCTGCGAGGACGCGGCGAAGTGCAGCACGCCGTCGTAGGAGGGGTCGAGCCACTTGGCGGCGTCGCGGATGTCGCCCTCGACGAAGGCCGCCCCGGCGGGCACGCCCGCGCGGAAGCCGGTGGAGAGGTTGTCGAGGACGGTGACCTCGTGGCCGGCCTCCAGCAGATGCTGGGCCACGACACTGCCGACGTAACCCGCGCCACCCGTCACCAGGTACTTCATGAACTCGCTACCTCTCGCAGTCGCTCGGCCGCGCGCTCCGGCGGCACGTCGTTGATGAACACGCTCATGCCGGACTCGGAACCCGCGAGAAACTTCAGCTTGCCGGAAGTGCGGCGGATGGTGAAAAGCTCGAGGTGCAGCGCGAAGTCGTCCCGCGAGACACCGTCGAACTCCTCCAGCGCGCCGAACGGGGCCTGGTGCCAGCCCGCGATGTACGGCGTCGGAGGCTCACCCTCGCCGAAGATCCGGTCGAAGCGCCTCAAGAGTTCCAGATAGACCTGGGGGAATTCTGTGCGCGCCGCCTCGTCCAGGGCGAGCAGATCGGGCACGCGGCGCTTGGGGTACAGGTGGACCTCGTACGGCCAGTGCGCCGCGTACGGCACGAACGCCGCCCAGTGTTCACCCTCAAGGACGACCCGCTCACCGGCGAGTTCGCGCTCCACGACGGCGTCGAAGAGGTTCCCGCCGCCGGTCGCCTCCTTGTGTGCGGCGAGCGAGCGGAGCATGAGCGCGGTGCGCGGGGTGGTGAAGGGGTATGCGTAGATCTGTCCGTGCGGGTGGCCCAGGGTGACACCGATCTCGGCACCGCGGTTCTCGAAGCAGAAGACCTGCTCGACGGAGGACAGATGCGACAGCTCCGACGTACGGTCCGTCCACGCGTCCAGCACCAGGCGCGCCTGCTCGACGGTCAGGTCGGCGAAGGAGGCGTCGTGGTCGGAGGTGAAGCAGACGACCTCGCAGCGGCCGGAGTCGCCGGCGAGGGAGGGGAACCGGTTCTCGAAGACGACGACGTCGTACGAGGAGTCCGGGATCTCGCTCAGCCGGTCGCCCCGCGTGGGGCACAGGGGGCACTCGTCGGCCGGCGGATGGTACGTGCGGCCCTGCCGGTGGGAGGCGACGGCGACGCAGTCGCCGAGCAGCACGTCGGGGCGGATCTCGGACGTCGTATGGGTCCGCTCCAGCGGACGGCGGTCGACGGCGTCCCGCACGGCGTCGTCCCGGAGGTCGTAGTAGATCAGCTCACGACCGTCGGCCAGCCGTGTCGAGGTCTTCTTCAACGCCGGACTCCTCTACGTCCCGCACCCAATCACTCAACACAATCAAACATAACAGACCACAACTCGACAACGCCTAGGACCATCACAATCAAACAAAGAACACCAACATAAGTGTTCAATTCCTGAACGCGGAGGCGTAGGTTCCGCTCTGGATCAGTTCGCGCAACGAAGCGAGTACTCATGCAAACCCCCACAGACAGTCCCCTGTATCTGGCGGCGGGGCTACGGCTCCCCACCAACTGGCTGGACTACACGATCCTGGCGATCTACTTCGTCGTCGTCCTCGGCATCGGCTTCGCGGCCCGCCGGTCGGTGAAGACCAGCCTCGACTTCTTCCTCTCCGGACGCTCGCTGCCCGCCTGGATCACCGGCCTCGCCTTCATCTCGGCGAACCTGGCGGCCACCGAGATCCTGGGCATGGCCGCGAACAGCGCCCAGTACGGCGCCTACACCGTGCACTGGTACTGGATCGGCGCCATCCCCGCCATGGTCTTCCTCGGCCTGGTGATGATGCCGTTCTACTACGGCAGCAAGGTCCGCTCGGTCCCCGAGTTCCTGCTGCTGCGCTTCGACCGGGCCGCCCACCTGCTCAGTTCGATCCTGTTCGCGTTCGCCGCCATCCTGATCGCGGGCGTCAACCTGTACGCCCTCGCGATCGTCGTCGAGGCCCTGCTGGGCTGGCCACAGTGGGTCGCGATCGTGGTGGCCGGCGCCTTCGTCCTCGCGTACATCACCCTCGGCGGCCTGTCCTCGGCGATCTACAACGAGGTCCTCCAGTTCTTCGTGATCCTGGCCGCCCTCATCCCGATCACCGTCCTCGGCCTGAAGAAGGTCGGCGGCTGGGGCGGGCTGACCCACAAGCTCACCGCGACACACGGCGCGGACTTCACCACCGCCTGGGGCGGCACCGGCATCGGCCACGTCAACCCGCTCGGCGCGAACTGGCTGACCATCGTCCTCGGCCTCGGCTTCGTCCTCTCCTTCGGCTACTGGACGACCAACTTCGCCGAGGTGCAGCGCGCCCTGTCCGCGAAGAACCTCTCCGCCGGGCAGCGGACCCCGCTGATCGCCGCCTACCCGAAGATCTTCATCGTCTTCCTGGTGATGATCCCGGGCCTGGTCGCCGCCGCGCTCATCCCGAAGTTCGGCACCGCCGGCTCCGGCTACCAGTACAACGACGCCATCCCCTTCCTGATGCAGGAACTGCTGCCCAACGGTGTGCTCGGCATCGCCGTCACCGGTCTGCTCGCCGCCTTCATGGCCGGCATGGCGGCGAACGTCTCGTCCTTCAACACGGTCTTCACCAACGACATCTGGGCGAAGTACGTGGTGCGCGGCCGCGAGGACGCCTACTACGTCAGGTTCGGCCGTCTGATCACCGTGATCGGCGTCCTCGCCTCCATCGGCACGGCGTTCCTGGCGTCCTCGTTCTCGAACATCATGAGCTACCTGCAGACGCTGTTCTCCTTCTTCAACGTGCCCATGTTCGTCGTGTTCATCGTCGGCATGTTCTGGAAGCGCGCGTCCGCCAAGTCCGGCTTCTGGGGTCTGCTCGCGGGCACCGTGACCGCGATGATCAACTACTTCGTGTTCTACAAGAAGGGGATCATCTCCATCCCCTCCGACCAGGGCGCCAACTTCGTCTCCGCGATCGCGGGCTTCGTCGCCGGCGCGGTCGTGATGGTCGCGGTGTCCCTGTTCACCAGGCCGAAGCCGGCGGAGGAACTGCAGGGGCTGGTCTACGGCACCCGCTCCCCCGGCATGTCCGAACCGCCCGCGCCCGGCGACGAGGCCTGGTACCGCAGGCCGGCCCTGCTCGGCTGGGGCGCGGTCGTGCTGGCCGCCGCCTGCTACGTCCCGTTCTCGTTCTGACGCGGGAGGATCGAGGAAACCATGAGCGACAACGCGCACTCCGACCGCCGCCACGAGCCCTTCCACTACAGCGAGGAGGACGTCCAGCGGGAGGTCACCGAACTGGAGGGCAAGTCCGCCACCGCGGCCCGCATCTTCGACCTGCGCCGCATCATCGGCGGCCTGTTCGTGGTGTACGGCGTCATCGTCACGATCACCGGCATCACCGACTCCCAGTCCGCCATCGACAAGGCCCAGGGCGTCAACATCAACCTCTGGACCGGGATCGGCATGCTCCTGCTGGGCATCTTCTTCCTGGCCTGGCTGAAGCTCCGCCCGACGCCTCCGCCGCCTCCTCCGGTGGGAGTGCCGGAGGAGAAGCAGGGGGACTGAAGCTCCGTTCCGTCCGTGGGTGCGCGGGGGCTGGTCGCGCCCACGCGGCGGGGCCGCATGTCGATACGGCCCCGCGCCCCTTCCGGGTGCCTACCCGAGGTCGGAGCCCAGCGGCCCCGCCCGGTCCAGCAACCCCGTCCGCGCGGCCAGTGCCGCCGCCTCCAGGCGCGAGCCCACCCCCAGCTTCATCAACACCCGCTGGACATGGGTACGGGCCGTGCTCGGTGCGATTCCCATCCCCGCCGCGATCAGCCGGGTGTCCTCCCCATCGGCCACCCTGACCAGCACCTCCACCTCCCGCGGCGTCAGCATCGACAGCAACCGCTGCGCCTCGTCGTCGGGCTGAGCGGCGGGATTGAGCAGTTCCCCGAACGCCCCCTGCAGCAACTGCGGCGCCACCGCGGCCTCACCCGCCCGCGCCTTCATGATCGCCCGCTCGACGCCCTCGATCCGCTCGTCGTGCCGTACGTACCCCGACGCCCCGGCCGCGAAGGCCGCCGCGATGCCGCGCGGCGAGGGCACCGGGCCGAGCACCAGGACCGCCACCTGCGGCCGCTCCCGTTTGATCTTCGCCACCGGGTCGAAGACACCCGGTTCCGCCGGCGCCGCCGTACCCAGCAGGCACACCTCCGGCGCCCGCGCGATCACCAGGTCCGCCGCGCCCGCGGCCGGCGCCGCCGCGGCCAGCACCCGGTGGCCGCGCAGCTTGAGCGCCGACGCGAGCGCCTCCGCGAGCAGGCGATGGTCGTCGACGACCATGAGCCGCACTCCCATAGAGCAACCCCCCAGTCCCCCCCCATGGATGCCCCACTATGGACGCCCACCGGTCCGCAAGGACAGAGGGCCCCCCGGCACCTCGTCCTTCATGCCCCCGGAAGCTACACGCTTGTTCGACGTCGCGCTGCCCCTCTTGATGAGAAGTGCCCCGGATCGATGAAATCCGGGGCACTTCTCGGTAAGTCACCCATTCGGGCGAGACCCGCCGACGGCGTCGGCCAGGCGGTCAGCCCTTCGGGCCGAACGCCACGACCAGGTACTTCTTGTCGTACGAATCGCCCTTCTTGCTCGCGAAGACGTCCGACATGTACAGGCGGCCGTGCCCGAAGAGGATCTCCGCGTAGTCCGGCGACATGCTGGTCTCCGCCTGCCGCACGCTCTGCGTGGCCGGGTTCTCCAGCAGCTTGCTCTGCTTGAACGACCCGCCGTCGATGCTGACGACCTGGCCGCCCTTGTCGTACGGCGGCTGCTTGTAGGCAAGCAGGTTCGAGCCGTCCATGCGCAGCGGGGAGAGCGTGTAGCCGTCCCCCGCCTCGGCGCGCTGACCGGTCGGCTTTCCGGTGTTCAGGTCGAAGGAGACGATCTCGTTGGTGCGGCTGAACTCGCCGTTGCCGTCGTGCTCCGCGGTGGACAGGTACAGCTTGCCGCCACCGACGACGATCTCCTTGCAGTCCTCGATGCGGGTACCGCCGTCGCACCTGCCGCCGTAGGTCTTGCCCGGCGCGGAGATGTGGGCGAGCAGCTTGCCGGTCTTGTTGTCGATGGAGAAGTAGTCCAGGGCCTGGCTGTCGGAGCCGGCCTCGGCGGCCACCACCAGCGGGTCGGTGGAGACGACCGAGGCGTAGTCGATGCCCGGGTCCATCCGGTACTCGGAGATCACCTTCCCGGACTTCGGGTCGAGGTTCTGGATGAGCAGCCGCCCGTTGTCCAGGTCGCCGCAGTGGCGCACCGCGACGAGCTTTGCGCCGCCGCCGTAGCCCGCGTCGTAGCAGTCGTCGCCCGGCTTCGGCAGCCACAGCGGCTTGCCGGAGTCGATGTCGAAAGCGGCACCGCCGTCGGTGTCACCGACTGCGACGGTGTGCTGAGCGACCGTCACGTTCTGGTAGTCGACCGGGTAGTCACCGGACTTGACCGTCTGGGTCCACAGCTTCTTGCCCGTGTCGAGGTCGATCGCCGCGATCTGGGTACAGCCCGCGATGGTCTTCGCCGTGTCCCACTTCGGCTGGTAGGTGATCGCTGTCCTGTCGTCCGCGGTGGCGTGCTTGCTGGCCGCGCAGACCGGGCCGGGCAGCTTGAGCGTCCACAGCTTGGTGCCCTTGACCGGGTCGTAGCCGGAGACCTCGGCGACGCCGGTCTTGACGTACGCCTTGTCGGTCAGCCAGGAACCGACGGTCCTGACGATGTCGTTCGCGGTGGGCATGGGCGCCTGGAACAGCAACTGGCCCGAGGGGTCGGCCGGCACCTTCTCCTGGCCGCCGCCCGTGCCGCCGCTGCCGTCCTTGCCGCCGGTGCCGCCGCTGGAGGACCCGGTGTCGTGCTTCTTGCCGCTGCCGCCGGAACTGGCGTACCAGATACCGCCGCCGACGATCAGCGCTATGGCGACGACCGCCGCGACGACGATGAACAGCACGGTGTTGTTCCGCCCGCCGCCGCTCTGCCCCGGCTGCGGCTGCGTCGGCATGGTCGGCGGCTGGCCCGGATAGCCGTAACCCGGCTGCGTGGGCTGGGCGTACGGGTTCTGCGGCTGGGCCCCGTAGGGAGCGGCGGGCGGCTGGCCGTAGGCCGGGCCCTGCTGGCCGTACGGGTTCGGCTGCGCGGGGTAGCCGTAACCCGGCTGGGGCGGCTGGGGCGGCTGGGGGGCCGACGCGGCCTGCGGGTAGCCGTAACCCGGCTGCGGCTGCGGGGGCTGTGGATGCTGCTGCGGGCTCGGGGGGCCGAAACCGCCCTGCTGCGGGGGCTGGTTCGGCGGCGGAGGGGGCGGCTGAGTCATGGGACGGGTACCTCGGTGAGGCCGGAAAGGCCGGACGGCGAAAGGATTCGGTAGGGACGGGGAGAAGCCGGCACGGGCGGGAAGCCGGGACGGCGGCTCAGTTGCCGAAGGCCATGATCAGCTTCTCCTTCGACTGGTCACTGCCGGACAGCCGGCCGGCGGAGATGAAGAACCGCCCCTCGGCCCAGTCCACGACGGAGTCGTAGAAGGTGTCCTCGATCTCGGCGGTGCCGTGCGGGTGCTGCAGCAGCTTGGCGGGCGCGTGGGAGGAACCGGCGGTCGGGATCGACACCACCTGGCCGCCCGTGTCGTACGACGGCTGCACGTAGGCGACGAGCTTGCCGCCCTGGACCTTCAGCGGGGACATCGGCTCGTCCGCCGGGGACTTGGCCCGCCACTTCGCCTTGCCGGTGACCAGGCTGATGGCGACGATCTCGTTGGCGCTGCTCGTGCTGTCCGTCGGCAGGTACAGCGTGTCGGCGTCGGCCGCGACGCCCTGGCAGCCCTGCAGTTCCTGGTCGAGGAAGCCGCAGCGGGGGGCGAACTTCTCGTCGACCTTCACCTGGGAGCGGAACGTGCCGTCCTTGGTGAACGTGGAGATGTTCCAGACCTTCTTGTCCTGGTTGGTCAGGTACACCACGAGCGGGTCCAGGGAGTACACCTTGGTCACCGACCAGCCCTTCTTGAGCGGCCGGCTCCACTTGACCCTGCCGGTGGCCGGGTCCAGTTCCTGGATCTCGTCGTGCTCGTTGGGCGCGTACGCGGCACAGGAGGACGCCTGGATCAGCCGGCCGGCGCCACCCGCGTACGCGACCGGATAGCAGGACGCGCCGTACTTCCCCTTCTCGTACAGCTTCTTGCCGCTGTCGATGTCGTACGCCATGCCCGCCTCCCCGCTGCCCACCATCAGCGTCCTGCCGCTGACGGACAGGTTGATCTCGACCTGGATGTCGAACGCCCCGTGGCGGTCGAGCTTGCCGCTCCAGCCCTTTTGGCCGGTGTCCAGGTCGATCTGCTGCAGCTGGTTGCACTCGGCCTTGTCGCCGCTGCCGCTCATGTACGCCACGACGACCTTGTCGTCGGCCGACTTCTGCGGGGTGACCGCGCAGATCTTCTGCGGGAAGGTGATCGGGCTCCAGGCGGGCTTGCCGTCGCCGACGCCGTAGGCGAAGACCTGCTCGTACGCCGGCTTCACCACGGTCTTGTCGGTGACCCACATGCCGGGCGCGTCGGCGCCCGAACCGGGGGCGTCCGGCGCCGACTTGTACCAGAGCACCTTCGCCTCGCCGGCCTTCCGGCCCGCGTTGAGGTCCTCCGGGTCGTCACCGCCGCCGCCCGACGCGCTCGGCGAGCCGGAGACGGACGGCTTGGGGTCGTCGCTCTGCTGGGCGACCGGCTTCTTCTTGCCGCCGCCGTCCCCGCTCGTGACCGCGTACACCGTGCCGCCTATGACGAGCAGCGCGGCCACCGCGGCGCCGATGACCAGCGCGGTCTTCGCCCTGGGCCGCCCGCCGGGCGCGGCACCGGGCGCACCCGGGTACGGCGGCTGCTGCGGGTGCCCGAAACCGGGCTGGGGCGCCGCCCCGTAGGGGCCCGGCTGCTGCGGATATCCGTAAGGGCCCGGGGTGCCGGGCGCGGTGGGGGCGCCGTACGGGCCCGGCTGCTGGGGGTGGCCGTAGCCCGGCTGGGGCGGCTGCGGCGGGGCGGCGGGCGGCTGGGCCGGCGGCGGGGGCGTGGGAGGTGTGCCCGGGGCGCCGGGCATACCGGGAGCGCCCTGCGGGGCGCCGAAACCGCCCTGGGCCGGTGGCGGCTGCGGGGCGCCGAAACCGCCACCCTGTGGTGGCCGGTCCTGCGGCGCTCCGAATCCGCCGTGCGGCGGTTGGTTGGGCGGCTGGGTCATCAGCGCTCTTCCCCCTCGTTCACTGATTTTTCGCCACGCCCCTGAGGTTCTTGACGGACCCTGGGTCGTTACTCAGACAGTTCTCAGACGGCCCTTTCTATCACCCGGTACTGACAGCCCACGGGCTCGGATCCGCCGCTGTTCCCAAGGGACGACCGGCCCGTGATGCCGCCGTTACGAGCCTTCACGCCCCCTTCACGCAGCGCACGCAACAGCACCGCGCGCCGGGGGCGGGCATCGGCGCGGTTGAGGGGTGGGTGCTGAAGAGGGGGCGTGCGGTGGCTGGTTCACGCCGGAGCGCCCGGGCGCCGCACGAAGCAGGCGCCGCACGAAGCAGGCGCGCGCACGCTTGGGGCGCGCTCCTGGGCCCCCTCGCGCTCGCCCCGGCTCCCGTTACGCGTCCTCCGCCAACTCCAGCCAGCGCAGCTCCAGTTCCTCGCGCTCGCCGACGAGGTCACGCAACTGGGCGTCCAGGTCGGCCACCTTGGCGAAGTCCGTTGCGTTGTCGGCGATCTGGGCGTGCAGCTTGGACTCCTTCTCGGAGATCCTGTCCAACTGGCGCTCGATCTTCTGGAGTTCCTTCTTGGCGGCCCGCTGGTCGGCGGCGCTCCGCTCGGCCGCGGGGGCCTTGGGGGCCGCGGCGGTGGCGGCGACCGCCTCCTCCATGCGCTGCCTGCGCTCCAGGTACTCGTCGATGCCGCGCGGCAGCATCCGCAGAGTGGCGTCGCCGAGCAGGGCGAAGACGCGGTCGGTGGTGCGCTCGACGAAGAACCGGTCGTGGGAGATGACGATCATCGAGCCGGGCCAGCCGTCGAGGACGTCCTCCAGCTGGGTGAGGGTCTCGATGTCGAGGTCGTTGGTGGGCTCGTCGAGGAAGAGGACGTTCGGCTCGTCCATGAGCAGGCGCAGCAACTGGAGGCGGCGGCGCTCACCGCCGGAGAGGTCGCCGACCGGCGTCCACTGCTTCTCCTTGTTGAAGCCGAACGTCTCGCACAGCTGCCCGGCGGTCATCTCGCGTCCCTTGCCGAGATCGACGCGCTCGCGCACCTGCTGGACCGCCTCCAGGACGCGCGTGTTCGGGTTCAGCTCGGCGACCTCCTGGGAGAGGTAGGCGAGCTTCACGGTCTTGCCGACGGCGATCCGCCCGCCCGCCGGCTGCGCCTCGCCCTCCGTCCGCGCGGCCTCGGCCATGGCGCGCAGCAGCGAGGTCTTGCCGGCGCCGTTGACGCCGACCAGGCCGATGCGGTCGCCGGGCCCGAGCTGCCAAGTGACGTGCTTGAGCAGCACCTTGGGTCCGGCCTGCACCGTGACGTCTTCCAGGTCGAAGACGGTCTTGCCGAGCCGCGAGGAGGCGAACTTCATCAGCTCGCTGCTGTCCCGGGGCGGCGGCACGTCCGCGATCAGCTCGTTGGCGGCCTCGACCCGGAAGCGCGGCTTGGACGTACGGGCCGGGGCTCCGCGCCGCAGCCAGGCGAGCTCCTTGCGGACCAGGTTCTGCCGCTTGACCTCTTCGGTGGCCGCGATCCGCTCGCGCTCGGCACGTGCGAAGACGTAGTCGGAGTAGCCGCCCTCGTACTCGTGGACATCGCCGCGCTGGACGTCCCACATGCGCGTGCACACCTGGTCCAGGAACCACCGGTCGTGGGTCACGCAGACCAGCGCCGAGCGCCGGTTCTGCAGGTGCTTCGCGAGCCAGGCGATGCCCTCGACGTCGAGGTGGTTGGTGGGCTCGTCCAGGACGATCAGGTCCTGTTCCTCGATGAGCAGCTTGGCGAGCGCGATACGGCGCCGCTCGCCACCGGACAGCGGCCCGATGACGGTGTCCAGCCCCTTGGGGAAGCCCGGCAGGTCCAGTCCCCCGAACAGCCCGGTCAGTACGTCCCTGACCTTGGCGTTGCCGGCCCACTCGTGGTCGGCCATGTCGCCGATGACCTCGTGGCGGACGGTGGCGGCGGGGTCGAGGGAGTCGTGCTGCGTGAGCACGCCGAGGCGCAGCCCGCCGGAGTGCGTGACCCGCCCGGTGTCGGCCTCCTCCAGCTTGGCGAGCATCCGGACGAGGGTGGTCTTGCCGTCGCCGTTGCGTCCGACGACCCCGATCCGGTCCCCTTCCGACACGCCGAGCGAGACGCCGTCCAGCAGGGCACGGGTGCCGTACACCTTGCTGACGTTCTCGACATTGACGAGGTTGACGGCCATTTCACTCCTGTGCGCGGGGGCTGTGCGGGGCTGTGTCGACGTGCGGCTCCGCCGCGGGGGTCAGCCTTCTAGCGTAGGGCCTCGGGGGTGAGGGGCGGGGCGCGAGGGGGTCGTCACTCCTTGTGATGACGTGATCGAGAACGGGCCGCTACCGTGGAGGGCAGGCAGCAGGATCCCGTCCATGGGAGGAACCATGACCGCCGAGTCCGTAGAGCACCGCGTGCAGTGGCCGGTGCCGCCGCAGGACGGCTACACCGTGGACGATCTGTTCACGCTGCCTGATCTCCCGCCGCACACCGAGCTGATCGACGGGAGCCTCGTTTTCGTGAGTCCGCAGCGCCGTTTCCATGCCAATGTGATCGACCTGCTCGTCAATGGCCTGCGCGCGACCCTGACCGCCGAATTCAGGGTCGGTCGGGAAATGACCGTCGTGCTCGACAACCGCAATGGTCCAGAACCCGATGTGAGCGTCGTCCGCGCCGACGCCATCACAGGCCCTGGCCAGACGAAGTACGAGGCCAAAGACGTACTCCTTGCCATCGAGGTGGTCTCCCCGGACTCGGAGTCCCGCGACCGCACGACCAAGCCCCAGAAGTACGCCGCTGCCGAGATCCCGAACTTCTGGCGCGTCGAGGAGAACGGGACGAGCGGCAGGCCCGTCATCCACGTCTATGAGCTCGACCCGCTCACCAGGGCGTACATCCACACCGGCATGCACCGGGACCGGATCAAGGTCGACAAGCCGTACTCCATCGACATCGACCTCACCGCCATCGACGAGCTCTGAACCCCCTCAGACCACCGTCGCCCCCGGTACCGGCCCCGCCGCCGTCCGCACCGCCCTGCACGTCCCCGACGCCCGCAGGGCCTGGGCCACCTTCTCCGCCGACTCCGCATCCCGCGCGAGGAACGCAGTCGTAGGCCCGGACCCGGAGACCAGCGCAGCGAGCGCCCCGGCCCCGCGCCCGGCCTCCAGCGTCTCCGCCAGCTCAGGGAACAGCGACAGCGCCGCGGGCTGAAGGTCGTTCGACACGGCCGCGGCCAGCGCCTCGACGTCCCCCTTCGCCAGCGCCTCCAGCAGCTCCGCCGAAGCAACCGGCTCGGGAATCTCCCGGCCCTGAGCCAGCCGGTCGAACTCCCGGAAGACCGCCGGCGTCGACAGCCCCCGCTCGGCCATCGCGAACACCCAGTGGAAGGTGCCGCCGCCCTCGAGGGCGGTCAGCCGCTCGCCCCGCCCGATACCGAGAGCCGCGCCCCCGACCAGGCTGAACGGCACATCGCTGCCCAGTTCGGCGCAGATGGCGAGAAGCTCGGCCCGCGACGCCGCCGTACCCCACAGCGTGTTGCAGGCGACCAGCGCGCCCGCGCCGTCCGCGCTGCCGCCCGCCATGCCGCCGGCGACCGGGATGTCCTTGGCGATGTGGATGTGGACGTTCGGCTCGATGCCCCGGCGCCCGGCGAGCGCGATCGCGGCGCGTGCGGCGAGGTTGGTGCGGTCCAGGGGGACCTGGTCGGCGTCCGGGCCCTCGCAGGTGATCCGGAGTTCCTCGGCCGGGGTCACCGTCACCTCGTCGTACAGGCCGACGGCGAGGAAGACGTTGGCGAGGTCGTGGAACCCGTCGGGGCGGGCGGCGCCGACCGCGAGCTGGACGTTGACCTTGGCCGGGACGCGTACCGTGACGCTCACTTGCCGCTCTCCTCGTGCTCGGTGATCGCCGCGTCCTTGTGCTCGGCGATCCGCGCGAACTCCTCCACCGTCAGCGACTCGCCGCGCGCCTGCGGAGAGACACCGGCCGCGACCAGCGCGGCCTCGGCGGCAGCGGCGGACCCGGCCCAGCCGGCCAGTGCCGCCCGCAGGGTCTTGCGGCGCTGCGCGAAGGCCGCGTCGACGGCGGCGAAGACCTGCGCCTTGGAGGCGGTCGTCTTGATCGGCTCGGCCCTCCGGACGAGGGACACCAGCCCGCTGTCGACGTTCGGCGCGGGCCAGAAGACGTTGCGGCCGATGGCCCCGGCCCGCTTCACCTCGGCGTACCAGTTGGCCTTCACCGACGGCACGCCGTACACCTTCGAGCCGGGCGCGGCGGCCAGCCGGTCGGCGACCTCGGACTGCACCATGACGAGGGTGCGCTCGATGCTCGGGAAGGTGTCGAGCATGTGCAGCAGCACGGGTACGGCGACGTTGTAGGGGAGGTTCGCCACCAGCGCCGTCGGCGGGGGGCCGGGCAGTTCGGTGACGTGCATCGCGTCGGAGTGGACCAGCGCGAACCGGTCGGCGCGCGCCGGCATGCGCGCCCCGATGGTCGTGGGCAGGGCCGCGGCGAGCACGTCGTCGATCTCGACGGCGGTGACCCGGTCGGCGACCTCCAGCAGCGCGAGCGTGAGGGACCCGAGCCCCGGGCCGACCTCGACGACCACGTCGTCGGGGCGGACCTCGGCGGTGCGGACGATACGGCGGACCGTGTTGGCGTCGATCACGAAGTTCTGGCCGCGCTGCTTGGTGGGACGGACACCGAGCGCTGCCGCCAGCTCACGGATGTCGGCGGGACCGAGGAGGGCGTCGGGCGTGGGGCTGCTCACGGGACAAGGGTACGGGGGCCCGCCCGGCCGGATTGCCAGGCGTCCCGGTGCCGAGGCCGGGCACGGTGCCGCAGCCCCACGCGGCCCGCGCCCGGGCAGACGGCCCCCGGCCCCGCGGCGCACCCCCGCGTCAGCCGTGAACCCCGCGTCAGCGGTGCAACCGCGCCCCGCAGCTCGGCCAGGGTGTGGACCCCCGGCGCGTGTACAGCCTCTTCGCGCGGAAGGTCTGTTCCTCCGCCGGGGCGTCCTGGGGCCGGCCGCTGCCGCCGAGGGCGCGCCAGGTGCCGATGTCGAACTGGTAGAGCCCGCCGAACGTCCCCGAGGGGTCGACCGCGTGCGGGCGGCCACCGGACTCGCAGGCGGCGAGGCCGTGCCAGTTCAGGTGGTCGGCGCCCTTCACGGAGGCCGGCCGCGGCTTGGTGCCCACCTTCACCACCTGCTTGCGCGGCTTGCGCACGACCTCGGACTTCTCCCGGCGCGGCTTCTCCCGGACCCCGTTGACGATGCGCAGCAGGTAGGTGTCGCGGCGCAGCCCGGGCTGTCCGACCTGTGCGACGACCTCGGTGCCCTTGAAGAGGGAGGGGTCCTCGGTGTGCTCGACCTCGAACGGGATCTCTTCCTCGCGGACCTCCCGGCTGCCCTTGATCCGGAGCACGGTCACCGTCTGCCCGTCGCGCGGGAAGCTGTCCAGCGGGACGGAGGTGGCGTCCTGGCCGTGCAGGCCGATCCCGGCCTCCTCGACGGCCTCGCGGACGGTGGCCGCGTTGGTGCGGATGGTCTGGGTCTGGCCGTCGGCCATGATCGTGACGGCGCGTTCGGTGCGTACGTCGAGCGCGAGCCCGGCGCGTCCGATGGTCCGGGAGCCGGAGGCGGACAGGTACGCGCCCTCCGCGCGCACTCCCAGCTCGTCCAGCGCGCCCGCCACCGTGCGCGCCGTCGTCCACACTTCGCGCCGCTGGCCGTCGAGGGTGAGCCGGACGGGGCGCCCGTAGCGCACGGCGATCGCGTCTCCGCTGGTGAGCGCCTTGCCGGGGGCGGGCGCGATCATGTCGTGCGCCCCCACGTGCACTCCCTCCTCGGCGAGCAGCCCGCGCACGTCGTCGGCGAAGGTGTGCAGGGTGCGCTGCTTGCCGTCGACGGTCAGCTCGACCGCCTTGTCCTTGGCGACGAACGCGGTGGTGCCGCCGGCGAGGAAGGCCACGACCAGCGCCTGCGGCAGCAGGCGGCGCATGGCGGACTCCGGGCGCTCGGCGCAGCGCGCCTTGCGCCGGCGAGCGGCCCGCCCGCTCACACCGGCGGGCGCCCCGGCGCCGTACTCCCCTTCCTCGTCCTCGCCGAGCGCGCCCCGGCCATCCAGCGGGCCCCGCGCGCCTCCGGCGTCCCGCATGGCGCCGGCTCCCGCGACGCCCGGCCCGCCCCCGGCGGTCCGCGGACCCCCGGCGGGCTGCGTGGCCCCGACGGCCTGGGGTCCTCCCGCGCCACCACCGTCCTGCGCGTTCCCGGCCCACGGCACGCCGCTCCCGCCCTGCCGCGGCAGCACCGGCTCGGCGACGAAGTACGCCTGCGCCTCGTAAGCGGGCCGGTAGGTGTCCTCGTACCGCTCGTCAGGACCGTACGGTCCGTATGGCCCGTACCCGCCGTACGACAGGGTCTCCGCCGTGTGCACGGAGGTGTCGGGGCCGTACGGCTCATATGTCCCGTAGGCCTCGTAAGGCTCGAACGTCTCGTACGGCCAGTACGGCTCGTAGGCATCGAACGTCTCGTACTGCGACTTGCTCACGCCGACACGCTCCAGCGGTGCAGAGGGGTCCGGATCGGGCCCCCAGAACCTAGCGGAGCGGTCGTCACTCTCCAAAGCGGCGCGGCTACGCACTGTTGCCCGTCGAGCGCGCACCCAGTGCTCGAACAGGCGACTCAGCAGAACAGGAGGCCCATGAGTCTCATGAGCCTCAGTAGTCGAAGGCGCGGCTGGTGTTGACGGCGAGGGCCATCGCCAGCGCGTCCTCGTCGATGCCGCGCACCGCGGCCATCGCGCGCACCGTGACGGGGATCAGATACGGCGCGTTGGGGCGCCCACGGTACGGCGCCGGGGTCAGGAAGGGCGCGTCGGTCTCCACGAGGACCAGTTCCAGTGGGGCGACGGCGAGCGCGTCCCGCAGGCTCTGGGCGTTCTTGAAGGTGACGTTGCCGGCGAAGGACATGAAGTAGCCCTCGCGGGCGCAGATCTCCGCCATCCCGGCGTCGCCGGAGTAGCAGTGGAAGACGGTGCGCTCCGGGGCGCCCTCCTCCTTCAGGACGCGCAGGACGTCGGCGTGCGCGTCACGGTCGTGGATGACGAGCGCCTTGCCGTGCCGCTTGGCGATCTCGATGTGGGCGCGGAAGGACCGCTCCTGGGCCGCCTTGCCCTCCGGGCCGGTGCGGAAGTAGTCCAGCCCCGTCTCGCCGACGCCCTTGACCTGGGGCAGTCGGGCGAGCCGGTCGATCTCGGCGAGCGCCTCGTCGAGCGCCGTGTCCCCGCCCGGCTCCCGGGCGCCCTGCCGCGACCAGCCGTCGGGGTCGCCGCGCACGATGCGCGGGGCCTCGTTGGGGTGAAGGGCGACGGCGGCGTGGACGCTGTCGTGGGCGGCGGCGATCTCGGCGGCCCACTGCGAGCCCTTGATGTCGCAGCCGACCTGGACGACGGTCGTCACCCCCACCGACGCGGCCTTCGCGAGGCCCTCCGCGACCGTGCCGGACTGCATGTCGAGGTGGGTGTGCGAGTCGGCGACCGGAACCCGCAGCGGCGGCGGAAGCGGCGGTGCGGCGTTCTTGTCGCCCTTGGAGGTCTGGCCGGCGTTCGAAGGCATGCCCCGATCCTACGAAAGGGGCATGCCCGCACCGGCCGGCGATCCGCTCAGCCGGCCTTGCGCTGGAACGGGTGCAGGAGATCGGACAGGTGCCAGTGGTGCGGCTCCCCGTGCGCCCCTGGCTCCCCGGCCGTCGCGGGCTCTCCCCGCTCCGCGGGCACCACGGGCGCCTCGACCGGGCCCGCCTGCGGTACGGCGTGGTGCCGCTCGGCGCTGCCGCGCACCGACGAGACCTGCCCGGCGCGCATGATCCGCACGACATGGCCGTCGCAGTTGTGGCAGCTGGGCCGGCTCAGCGGCGACGGCACGACCCGTCCGTCGGCCACGTACCGCACGAACTCGTGCCCGTCGGCATCCGTGTGGTGCTCTATCTCGTACGACTGCTCCCAGCCGTGCCCGCATCGCATGCAGGCGAACGAGTACGACTCGTGAACGACGGCTGTGGGCGTGCCACGGAGGCCGGTCTGCCCTGCGGTCTCGCTCATGCCAGCTCCTCTTGTCCGCTGGACAAACGCCCCGCAACGGGGCGTCTCTTCAACCAGTGGACGCCTTCACCAGCGCGAACGCACCAGGGCTGTCGAGTGTTGGAGGCGATTTGGGTCTTCCTTGCCGAAGAACCCCCGGTCGGCCCCGTTTCCCTTTGCCATCGGCGACAGCCTTTTGCCGTCCCATGGCTCACTCGCTCACCCGAGAACAGTCCTGCTCAGAGGGGTTGTCAGCGCAGGCCGGGGCAGCGCTCCCGGTCACTCACGGGAACGCTTCGCAGCGACAACCGCATCGAAAACGACCCGCTTCGGCACCCCCGCCTCCACGGCCACCGCCGCGATCGCCTCCTTGCGCCGCTCCCCCGCCTCCTCACGCACGCGTACGCGGCGCACGAGCTCCTCCGCGTCGAGTTCCTCCGGCCCGGCCTCCGGCGCCCCCTCGACCACCACGGTGATCTCCCCGCGGACGCCTTCCGCGGCCCACCGCGCCAGCTCGGCCAGCGGGCCGCGCCGTACCTCCTCGTACGTCTTGGTCAGCTCCCGGCACACGGCGGCCCGCCGGTCCGCGCCGAAGACCTCGGCCATGGCGGCGAGGGTGTCGTCGAGCCGGTGCGGGGCCTCGAAGTACACGAGCGTGCGCCGCTCGGCCGCGACCTCCCGCAGCCGGGACAGGCGCTCGCCGGCCTTGCGCGGCAGGAAGCCCTCGAAGCAGAACCGGTCGACGGGCAGCCCGGACAGCGCGAGCGCGGTCAGCACGGCGGACGGCCCCGGTACGGCGGTGACCCGGATGTCCTGCGCCACGGCGGCCGCGACCAGCCGGTAGCCCGGGTCGGAGACGGACGGCATCCCGGCATCGGTCACCAGCAGCACGCGCGCGCCGCCGAGCAGTTCCTCGACCAGCTCCGGCGTACGGGCGGACTCGTTGCCCTCGAAGTACGACACGACACGGCCCTTGGGCGTGACGCCGAGGGCCTGGGTGAGCCGGCGCAGCCGCCGGGTGTCCTCGGCGGCGACCACGTCGGCGCCGACGAGCTCCTCGGCCAGCCGGGGCGGCGCGTCCGCGATGTCGCCGATGGGGGTACCTGCCAGGACAAGGGTTCCAGTCACGCCCCCATCCTCCCAGCCCGCGGCCACCGCGCGGCCCGCCCCGGGCCCCCGTGGAACGACCGCAGCACGACTGGTACCCGACCGGTACCCCACATGCACGGGACTCGCACAGAACGGTTCCCTACCATGGCGCGGGTGACCAGTACCGCGTCCTCCATGGACCTCCGGCAGGGCCAGGCGCCGCACGACCAGCGGCCGTCGTGGCAGCAGCGGCTGCGCCGATTCGGGTACGTACCGGCCAAGGACGCGCCCTCGGGCGACGTACGCGACCGGCTGGTGCCCCCCTACGCCCAGCCGGGCCCCCGGCTGTGGCAGGTGCTCGGCGTGCCACCGGTCCTCGCCGAGCGGATCACCCGCTGGTCGGGCTGGGGCGGTCCGCTGCTGGTGACGCTGATGGCGGGTCTGATGCGGTTCTGGAACCTGGGCAGCCCGCGCGCGGTGATATTCGACGAGACGTACTACGCCAAGGACGCCTGGGCGCTCGTCCACCGCGGGTACGAGGTCAACTGGGACAAGAACGCCAACGACCTGGTACTGCAGACGCACGGCCATCTCGCGATCCCGACCGACGCGGCGTACGTCGTGCATCCGCCGGTCGGCAAGTACGTCATCGGGCTCGGCGAGCTGCTGTTCGGATTCGACCCGTTCGGCTGGCGGTTCATGACGGCGCTGCTCGGGACCCTCTCCGTCCTGCTGCTGTGCCGGATCGGGCGCCGCCTGTTCCGTTCGGCCTTCCTCGGCTGCCTCGCGGGCGCGCTGATGGCGGTGGACGGCCTGCACTTCGTGATGAGCCGGACCTCGCTGCTCGACGGCGTGCTGATGTTCTTCGTGGTGGCCGCGTTCGGCTGTCTGGTCCTGGACCGGGACCGGTCACGGGAGAGGCTGGCCGCGGCCCTGCCCGTGGACGCCGACGGCCGGGTCCGCCCGGACGAGCGCGTCGCCGACACGTTCCGCTTCGGCCTGCGCCCCTGGCGCTGGGCGGCCGGGCTGATGCTGGGCCTGGCCATCGGCACCAAGTGGAACGGCCTGTACATCCTGGTGGCGTTCTGTGTGATGGCGGTGCTGTGGGACGTCGGCGCCCGCAAGACCGCCGGCGCGCAGCGCCCGTACGCGGCGGCGCTGAAGTACGACACGGGCATCGCCTTCCTGGCGACGGTCCCGGTGGCGATCGCCGTCTACCTGGCCTCCTGGACCGGCTGGATCCTCTCCCCGACGGACGGCACCGGCGGCTACTTCCGCAACTGGGCGGCCACCGACGGCAAGGGCGGCAACTGGACCTTCCTGCCGGACTGGCTGCGCAGCCTGTGGCACTACGAGCACGAGGTCTACAAGTTCCACGTCGGCCTGACCTCCCCGCACACCTACCAGTCCAACCCGTGGAGCTGGATCGTGCTGGGCCGCCCGGTGTCGTACTTCTACGAGTCCCCGAACCCCGGCGCCGACGGCTGCCCGGCGAACGCGGGGGAGAAGTGCGCCCGTGAGGTGCTGGCGATCGGCACACCGCTGCTGTGGTGGGCTGCCTGCTTCGCCATCCTGTACGTGCTGTGGCGGTGGGCGTTCCGCCGCGACTGGCGCGCCGGTGCCATCGCGTGCGGGATCGCGGCGGGGTACCTGCCGTGGTTCCTGTACCAGGAGCGGACGATCTTCCTCTTCTACGCGGTCGTCTTCCTGCCGTTCCTGTGCCTGGCGGTGGCGATGCTGATCGGCGCTGTCGTCGGCCCACCGGGCTCCTCCGACACCCGCCGCGTGATCGGCGCGTCGGCGGCGGGCGTCCTGGTGCTGCTGATCGCCTGGAACTTCATCTACTTCTGGCCCCTGTACACGGGCACGGCCATCCCGATCGACTCCTGGCGGTCGCGGATGTGGCTGGACACCTGGGTCTAGCTGGACAGACGCGCCAGGACGGCCCGGCAGGACGTCGGGCCGTCCTGGTCGTTGTCGGTTGTCCGAGGCCGTCATCGGCCACCCTCGGGCGGCCCGGAGACGGCCCCACCCACCACAGCCGGCAGCTTTACGGGCCGCGCCGGGAGTCTGCTCCGACCTGCCGTTTCCCGGCCCCGCGGCGTCACCGCCCCACACTCGCCCCACCGTGACCGGCGCTGCGACCAGCGTGAAGTCTGATCGAAGTCGATTCCTGAGCGGCCCCACTCACGTCCGCTGGACTTTCGTTCGCCCCCGAGGCGCGAGATCCTGGCAGTCAGACTGTGGAGCGGCGAACAAATGCCTGCTGGTGCGCATCTCACGCGCTGTAAAGCCCACCCCGTGCTCATACGGCCCGGCCGTCAGTCCCGAAGGAGGCCGGACGATGAATCTCCCGTCGTACCGTGACCGCCGAAGAACCACAGCACCGCCGCCGCTCTCCGGCCGGGCCGGGAACGCACGAATTCTGGGCACCGCCGCCGTGGCGGCGGTGCTCCTGGCGGGCTGTGGCACGAGCAACCCCAAGGCGGCCCCGCACACCAGTAGCCCTGGCGCGTCCCACGCCCCGTCCGCCGCGCCTTCCTCGTCCCGTCCGTCCCTTTCCCCGAACCTCTCCACCGCCCCCACCGCCACCGCGTGCACCAACAGCACGAAGCTGGCCGGGTGGTCGAACCGCCGGCTGGCCATGCTGACCATCGCCGTCCCGGTGCCGGAGACCTCGGTGTCCGACGTCACCTCCGAGGTGAGCGCCGGTGCGGGCGGTGTGCTGCTGTTCGGCAGCAAGGCCCCGTCCGACCTCGGCTCCAGGTTGACCACACTGAAGACGCATGTACCGGGCCATCTGGGCCTGTTGGTCATGACCGACGAGGAGGGCGGTGGCATACAGCGCATGGCGAACCTCGTCGGTTCCCTGCCCTGGGCCGCCTACATGGGCACGCACTGGACCCCGGCGCAGATCCAGCAGAACGTCACCAAGGTCGCGACCAGGATGGCGGCCGCCCAGGTGAACATGGACCTCGCACCGGTGGTCGACGTCGACGGCAGGAACGTGGCCCCCAGCAAGACCGACCCCGACGGTTGGCGGTCCTTCAGCGGCAGCACCTCGGTGGTCTCCAAGGACGGTGTCGCGTACATGAACGGGTTGCGCGCCGGAGGCGTGATACCCGTCGTCAAGCACTTCCCGGGCCTCGGCGGCTCGAGTTACAACTCCGACTTCGGCCCCGCCCACACCCTGCCCTGGTCCACCCTCCAGAAGGCGGGCATCCCACCGTTCACAGCGGCCATCAAAGCCGGCGCCCCGGCCATCATGGTCTCCAACAACGTCGTACCGGGCCTGGGCACCAATCCGGCGAGCCTGTCCCCCACCGCCATCAGTTCCGAGCTGCGCGGCAGGCTGGGCTTCAAGGGGCTGGTGGTCACCGACTCACTCAGCGCCAAGGCGATCTCCGCAGCCGGCTTCAGCGTTTCCACCGCCGCCGTCCAGGCCCTGCGCTCCGGCGCCGACATGGTCATGTTCGACCTGGGTGGCAACGTCAGCTCCCAAACCTCCTCGATCGCCACGGCGATCACCAATGCCGTGGCCGGCGGACACCTCGCCCGCAGCCGCCTCATCGACGCGGCGGGGCACGTCCTGGCCGTCCGACACGTCAATCTCTGCTCCTGAGCACGAAGAGGCTCAGCCCCGGCCTGGACCCGGCGGAGGTGGTCCGCGCTCCCGGCCACGGCCTCGCACGGGCGGCTTCGGTGAATGCCTGTACCGCGTTCAGCAGGTTCAGATGGTGCTTGTGGCCCTCCATCGGGAGCAGGGGTGCCATCAGCATGTCGATGGGCTCAGGACCCCCACCTCAACGACGGTAGGACGCCAGGACGGCGCTGACTTGTGCCGGCGATCAGCACCGCACGTAGACCAGGAGCTGTTGCCGGACGGGCCACCTCGAGGCGGGCGGCATATAGCCTGCCACCAGTCACATGTACAGCGCGGGGAGGGCCTGACGCCGGCCTCGGGGTCAGCCTTGACCGCGAGCAGGCAGATGGGGGGAGTGTCGTGGCATTAACGGGTACGGTACTTGGATTCGCAGCCGCATTTTCTGTGCCAACCGGGTTCTCGTGGCATAAAGACCAGCCATGGTATGCAATCACATTCTCCCTGCTCTATGGAACCTTCATGGTGACACCGTCAGGTATTACCTACAAGGAGTGGATTGCGGTAGTTTGTGTTGCACTGGCCTCTGCAAGCTTTGCATTGCTGTGCAAGCCAAAATCCTGGAAGCCTCCGAACCCACGATCGAAGTGGAAGACTCTTCGATCGAAATGGTCCCAGAAGACGCAACCGAAAAGGGCCCAGTATGCCGCAGCCGCTTTAGGGGTCTTTTCGATCCTGCTCCCGATGGGCTTGGGCATTGCGTCCATCTCTCATGCGATTCGGCATGCCGTGGTTGATGACGGACGATCTAGCACCGTAATCTCAGGTCTGCTAATTGCCGTATTCGGGTGCCAGCAAATTATCGGCAGAATTGTCAGGCCATTCGTCGAGAAAATCCGGGAAAAAATTAGCGCAGAGGAATTTGAAGAGGATGTCGAGGACTTCATCAAGGTGGGTCCTCACGTCGGATGGATCGAGCGGTTCATCCTCTTTTCGTTTCTGGTATCCGGGAACCCGGCTCCTGCCGCCCTGGTGGTAACCGCCAAGTCTCTCGCCCGTTTCCCGGAACTTCAGCAGGCGGAGAAAATTGTGGGCGACTACTATCTGGTGGGCACGCTGACTAGCGTGGCCGTAGCTCTCGTTACGTCTGGCGTGACTAGGATGGCACTCGGGATGCCGCCCATATAGGAGGACCATCATGGCGCTGCGCGATCATCCCTTTTTTCGTGAACTGATCTCTCTACATCTGCCTGTAGGGGACTATGTGATCGCCGGCAGCGCCCCGATGTTGGCTCATAATATCGCCAGAGAAATCAGCGACATCGACATCGTTGCCCGCGGAGCTGCCTGGAAGACCGCTCTAGAGCTGGGACAGATGTCGGATGCACCGAAAGGCCCCGTGCGGCGCATCTTGCTTTCGGGTGGCGATATCGAAGTGCTGGACGGGTGGTTTGATTACTCGGTCGACTCGCTGATCGATGAGGCCGAGATTTATGAAGGGGTTAGAATCCTGTCGCTCGCCAGGACGCTGGATTGGAAGCGTTCGCTTGACAGGGCGGTGGACCGACGGGATGTCATGCTTATCTGCGACCGCCTTCATGGCGAGCAGTAACCCCAGGCTGAACTCGTACTCCCAGGCGAACCGGGAGGAAAGAGCCTCTTTCAGGTGACCGATCTCGTACCCGGCTTCATACAGCACGCGGTATCCGCCGCCACGGCCGGCGGGCCCGGTGTGGGGTCGACGATGCGCGCTCCCCGGCCGCCGATCTGCCGAAGGAGCACGTGCCGCGACTCTTGCCCCGCCACGCCCTGCGGGCCGGCGCCACCGCCGTCGCGGTGGGCCTGCCGGCCCTTGGCGCGCCGGCTGCAGGCCAGGCCGCCGAGGCCGGCACGTCGCTGCAGTTCACCTCCAACCTGGATGACAAGCCGCTCACCGTGCAGCCGTACGAGGACTCCGTCGGTTCCGTCTACCTGAACGCGCGCAACACCGGCTCCGAGGAGCTGGGTGACTTCACGGTGACGATCGACGCCACGGCGCTCAAGGGCCAGATGAGTCTGTCGGCGGACCAGTCCTGCGTCGAGAAGCAGCAGTTGCTCCTCGTCTGTGGCGGCAAGACCTTGAACGGGGGAGAACCGCTCGAGCCGGGCGGCATCCTGCGCCGGCCCTCCCTGCACTTCAAGACGCTGGCTGCCGCGCAGCCCGGTTTCACGGGCACGGTCCGGGTCTCCGGCGAGGCGGGCGGTGCGCCACCGTCGACGGCAAGGCCGGGCAGGTGGTGCAGGCGGAGCTGGGCGTCCGCAACAACGGGCCCGCCACCATCGCGCAATGGGGCGAGGAGCCCGGCGACGACCCCGCTTCCGTGACCACGGTGACGGTGCCGCCCGGCACCACGGCGGTGGGGGTCCCGAGCCAGTGCCGTGCCGAGGGCGACTTGCGCTCGGGCGAGCCCGGAGCCAGGCGCTACTCCTGCTTCCAGGACATCGACGACTACTACTTCGACGCGAAGCAGTTCACGCCGTTCGTCTTCGAACTGCGTATCGACAAGCCCGGTGACCTCGCCCCTGGTTCCGTCAAGGTGTCTGCGCCCGCCCACGACAGCAACGACGGGAACAACACCGCGGCGATCATGGTGACCGTCGGCGGCAAGCCGGGAGGCGGCTCCGGCGGCTCCGGCTCGTCGTCGGCCGGCACCGGGTCGACGGGCGGCTCGGGCTCCGGGGGCGGTTCGGGCTCGGCGGGCGGTTCCGGCGCCACGGCGTCGGGCGGCACCACGCGGGGCTCCTTGGCCGGCGCGGGTGCGGGCGCACTGCCCCGGTACGCGGCCGCCGCGGGAGCGGCGCTGGCCGCCGGCGCCGCCATGTTCGCCCTCGTACGGCGTCGCGTCCGCTGACACTTCGTTCACGCCCGCGTGCCGGGGTGCTCGTCCGGGCTGATTGTCGCAAGCGTGCTACGGATTCGCCTCGGGGATCACCCGCTGAGGCGGGGACCTTAAGGTGTGTGCAGTCGTTGGGGAGTGTGAGGGCTACGGGGACCCAGGGGAAGGCACGGAGGAACTGAGGCTGTGGGCAAGAGAAGGCGCGTCGCCGAGCGACGGAGGAGGACCGGGCCCGCCGTGGTCGGCGGGATGATCGCCCTGGTCGTCGGCGGCGCCGGGTTCGCCGTCTACGCGCTGACCAACGGCGGTGCCGCCGCCGACGAGCGGACGTCCGCCACGGCCGACCACAAGCACGTCAAGACCGGACCGCTCAGCGCCGCCGAGGTCCGCACGGCCTCCACCCGCTTCATCACCGCGTGGCAGCAGGGCAGGATCGCCGAGGCGGCCGCCGCCACCGACGACGCCTCCGCCGCCACCGGGCTGCTGACCGGCTTCACCAAGGACGCCCGCCTGAAGGACGTCAAGCTCACCGCCGGCACGCCGACGGGCGCCAAGGTGCCGTTCTCCGTCAAGGCGACGGTGTCGTACCAGAACCTCGGCAAGCCGCTGGCGTACGGCAGTTCGCTCACCGTGGTGCGGCGGGCGAGTGACGGCGCACCGGTGGTCGACTGGCACTCCTCGGTCGTCCACCCGGACCTGAAGGACGGCGACACGCTCGTCACCGGCGAGTCCGGCACCCCGCCGGTCAAGGCGCTGGACCGGGCCGGCGGCGAGCTGACGGCCGCCAAGTACCCGTCGCTGGGCGCGGTGTTGGACGGGCTGCGGCAGAAGTACGGCAAGACGGCGGGCGGCAAGGCCGGGATCGAGCTGCGCGTGGTGCGCGGCAAGGCCTCGCAGAAGGCCGGGCTGTCGGACAAGACGCTGGTGGAGCTGAGCAAGGGCACGCCGGGCACGGTGAAGACGACGCTGAGCCCCGCTTTCCAGGCGGCCGCCGAGCAGCAGGTGGCCAAGCAGGCGCGGGCGTCCGTGGTCGTCGTACGGCCCTCGACCGGCGAGATCCTCGCGGTCGCCAACACGGACCACGGCTTCAACGTCGGCTTCCAGGGCTCCCTCGCGCCCGGCTCCACGATGAAGATCGTGACGTCGACGATGCTGTTCGAGAAGAAGCTCATCACGCCGGACGCGTCGCACCCGTGCCCCAAGACGTACAAGCTGGCCGGCTGGACGTTCCACAACGACGGCGACTCCGAGATCAAGAAGGGCACGTTCAAGCAGAGCTTCGGAGCGTCCTGCAACAACGCCTTCATCGACTTCGCGCCGAAGCTGTCCAACAGCGACCTGACGAAGGAGGCGCAGCAGGTCTACGGCCTCTCCATGGACAACTGGGCCATCGGCGTCCCGTCCTTCGACGGGTCCGTCCCGGTGCAGAGCGGTGCGCAGATGGGCGCCTCGCTGATCGGGCAGGGCGGGGTGCGCATGAACCCGCTGAACATGGCGTCGGTGGCGGCCACGGTGGAGTCGGGCGCCTTCCACCAGCCGTACCTGGTGTCCCCCGACGTGGATCACCGCACGCTCGCGAAGGCCGAGCGCACCATGTCCGCGGCGACGCAGTCCCAGCTGAAGGATGTCATGCGGTTCACGGCGGACTACGGCACGGCGGCCAAGGCGATGGCGGGCATGAGCGGCGACTACGGCGCCAAGACGGGCTCGGCCGAGGTCGACGGGCAGAAGAAGCCGAACGGCTGGTTCACCGCCTACAAGGGCGATCTCGCCGCCGCGGGCGTGGTCCAGGCGGGCGGCCACGGCGGCGACACGGCCGGGCCGATCGTGGCGACCCTGCTGAAGATGGGCGGCTGATCAGGTCCGTACCGGCTCCGCCGTGTACGTCCGGCGCAGAAATCTCACCAGCGCCTTCGAATCGAACTGGACCACTTCGACACCGTTGTCGGAGTGGAACTCGACAACGGCCTGGACGCGCCCGCACGGCCACACCCGCACCGCGCCGCTCTCGACCGGTGCCCGCAGACCCCGTTCGAGCAGCGCGCGCGAGAACGTCCACTCGTGCGGGCCCGGCAGGCCGACCCGGACCGACCGTGGATCGGAGTCGGGGTCGTACCGCAGCACCACCGGTACGGCCCCCGGGTCCTCCTCATCCGTGACGATGTGGGCGCGTGCGTACTGCTCGACCACAGACATCGGACAGTCCCTTCACGCTGGGTGACGAACATGAAAGCCAGGCTTCCTTTTCTTCTCTAATGTCCCATATTTTCCGATTTGCGCCATGGCGAGGTGACGCGAATCGGATTGCGCCCTCCCGGCGCGTGTCGTGGGCGGCGATGCCGTTCGGCTTCGGCCCGGAGTCCGTGACAATGGGCGCGTGACGAACGAGGACCGCGCCGCCGAAGGGTCGCTGCTGCTGGACGACCAGCTGTGCTTCGCGCTGTACGCCGCGCAGCGGGCGGTGACCGCCGCATACCGTCCGCTGCTGGACGGCCTCGGGCTCACCTACCCGCAGTACCTCGTGCTCCTGGTGCTGTGGGAGCGCGGCGAGACCAGCGTGAAGGAACTGGCGCGCGCCCTGCGCCTGGACTACGGGACCGTCTCGCCGTTGCTGAAGCGGCTGGAGGGGGCGGGCCTGGTGCGCAGGGAGCGCGCGGCCGGTGACGAGCGCTCGGTGCTCGTCGCGTGCACGGGGCGTGGAGAGGAACTCAAGGAGCGCGCGGCGTGCATACCCGGCGCACTGCTCAACACGACGGGCCTCGGCGCGCAGGAGGCCGCCCGGTTGCGCGAGGCGTTGTGGAGCCTCACCGGGCGCGCCGACGCGGCGGCCGACCGCTGATCTCCGGTTACCCCCGGTTGCCACCCCCTGGCACCCACTGCTGACCTACCAGCCAGTACCTTGTGCGCGATGTACTTGTGCGTCACTTGCTCCGGGAGGCCGGCCATGACCGAGGACACCGCTGTCGACACCCGTCCGACGAAGATCATGTACGTCGCCGAGGCCACCGCCCACGGCGGCCGCGACGGCTACGTCACCAGCCAGGACGGCCAGATCGAGCTGAAGGTCGCGATGCCCCCGGAGCTGGGCGGCGACGGCAACGGCACCAACCCGGAACAGCTGTTCGCGGCCGGCTACAGCTCCTGTTTCCACAACGCGCTGATCCTCGTCGGCAACCGCGCGGGCTACGACCTGACCGGCTCCGCGGTGGCCGCCAAGGTCGGCATCGGCCCGAACAGGCACCGCGGCTACGGCCTCGCGGTCGCCCTCAGCGTCTCCCTGCCGGTGCTGGACCCGGACGTGGCGGCCCGGCTGGTGGACGCGGCGCACGAGGTCTGCCCGTACTCCAATGCCACGCGAGGCAACATCGATGTAACGATCCTGCTGGGCTGATCCCACCGAGGAATCACAGGCCCGCAGCCGGTGTTGCACGCACTGTCGCAGGCGATGGGACAGCGGTCGAAGGGACGGCGGGCGTGGACGTGAACGGCACAGTGGCCGAGGGCTTCGAGCCGGTCAGGGAGGCGTTCGCAGCGAACTTCGCGCTGCTCGGGGAGCGCGGCGCGGCCGTCGCCGTGTACCGCGACGGGCACAAGGTCGTCGACCTGTGGGCCGGCACCAGGGACGTGGACGGTACGGCGCCCTGGGAGCCCGGCACCGCGCAGATCGTGCGCTCCGCGACCAAGGGTGTCGTCGCCGCCGCTCTGCTGCTCCTGCACCAGCGCGGCGAGCTCGACCTGGACGCCCCGGTCGGCGACTACTGGCCCGGGTACAAGGCGGCCGGCAAGGAGCACACCCTCGTCCGGCACCTGCTCGCCCACCGCGCGGGCGTGCCCGTGCTTGACCGCCCGCTGACCCCCGCCGAGGCCGCCGACCCCGACCTGGGCGCCGCGGCCGTCGCCGCACAGGCGCCGGTGTGGGAGCCGGGCACGGACCACGGCTACCACGCGCAGACCTACAGCTGGCTCACCGGCGAACTCGTCCGGCGGATCACCGGCCGCCCGGTCGGCGAGTGGATCGCGGACGAGATCGCGCGCCCGGTCGGCGCGGACCTGTGGCTCGGCCTGCCGGAGTCGGAGCACGCGCGCGTGGGCCGCGTCGGCCCGGTCGAGGCACCCGAGGCCGAGAGGGGCCTGAAGACCCGCCCCAAGCGCGCGGTGGCCGAGGCCTACACCGACCCGGACTCGCTGACCCGGCGCGCGTTCGCCGCGATCACCCCGCTGCCCGACGAGAACGATCCCGCCTACCGCGCGGCCGCCCTGCCCGCTTCCAACGGCATCGCCACCGCCGACGGGCTGGCCCGCATCTACGCCTCGCTCATCGGCGAGGTGGACGGCGGGAGCCGGCTGTTCACCCCCGAGACGAGGGACCTGGCCCGCGCCGAGCAGTCCGCCGGACCGGACCGGGTCCTGGTGGTCGGCACCCGGTTCGGCCTCGGCTACATGCTGCACGGCGCGGCGTCCCCGCTGCTCTCCCCCGGTTCCTTCGGCCACCCGGGCCGGGGCGGCGCCCTCGCGTTCGCCGACCCGGAGACGGGCATCGCCTTCGGCTATGTCACGAACGGCTTCAGGAAGAGCGTGACGGCGGACCCGAGGGCGCAGGCGCTGGTACGGGCGGTGCGCACGGCGCTCGCGTAGGGCGCCGTACGCACGACGCACCGTGTAGGCGCTGTCACACGTTGATCGTGTGCGAGGTCCGTCCGGACGCCGCGTCGATCTCGTCGTGGGCCTTGGTCAGCAACTGCATGGCCAGTTCGTTGAGGGCACGTGCGCCGGCTATCTCCTCGCCGACCCTGGGCTGGTTGGCGTCGATGCGGTGCCGGGTCGCGTGGCCGTGCGCCCGAACCTCGCTTCCGTCGGGCAAGCGCACCAAGGCCGCCGCCCTCGTGTGCTGATCGTCCTCCTTGAACTCGAGCTCGATGTGCCATCCCACAGCGGTGTGCGTCATGACGATCACCTCCGAAAACCCTTGCTTCCAGGGTGCGCCCCGGCACCCCGGCCCGTCATGTCGACGCCTCGTCCTCGAAGCTGGCGAAGTACGCGGCGGCCATGTCCTCGTCCGCGTGCCCCTGGGCGGCGGCGCGGGCGAACCGTTCGGCGGCCGCGGCGGCGACGTCGAGACGTACCCCGCCCCGCTCACCCGCCCGGACGATGAGCCGGGCGTCCTTCTCCGCGGTGACCACCGCGAACGACGGCGGGGTCAGCCTGCCGTCGAGCACCAGCGCGGACTTCGCGCGCAGGTACCCCATGTCGAGCGGACCACCCTCGATGAGGTCGAAGAAACCCTGCGGATCCACGCCGAGGGCCCGGGAGAGGGCGAGGACCTCCCCGGCCGCCGCGGTGGCCGCGAGCACCCAGCTGTTGGCGACCAGCTTCAGCCGGCTGGCGCTGCCCGCGCCGCCGTCGGACCCGGTCCACACGGTCTTCGCGCCGACCGCGTCGAAGACGGGCGCGACCGTCCGCCGGCCCTCCTCCGGCCCGGCGGCCAGCACGGTCAGCTGACCGGCCTCGGCGGGCTGCTTGGTGCCGAGGACGGGTGCGTCGTAGAAGACGAGTCCGTGCTCGCCGGCGAAGGCGGCCAGGTCGGTGACCAGCTCGATCCCGGCGGTGGTGCACTGCGCCCACACCGTGCCGGGCCGCAGTGCCGGCGCGGCCTCGCGCATGACGTCCAGGACGGTGTTGCCGTCGTACAGCATCGTCACGACGACGTCCGTGCCCTCGACGGCCTCCGCGGGTGTGCCGGCGATCCGTGCGCCGTCGGCGGCGAGCGGCTCGGCCTTCTCACGGGTGCGGTTCCACACACGCACGCCCAGCCCGGCGCGGCACAGGTTCCGGGCCATCGCGGCCCCCATGATGCCGGTGCCCAGAACGCTGACGGTCGGCTTGTCGGTCATTGACGGCTCCCTGTCCACGGTCCCTGTCCCCCTCCTCCCCCGTCATGTTGGTACGGATGCCCCTTTGGACCGCTCCTTTCCGGCAGCGGTCACGGCGGTGGCGCCGCGGTCAGCTCCGTTGGAAGAACTCGGGCGCGCTGCAGCTGGACATGGAGGTGACGACCCGGGCCGCCTCGGGGGACGTGGACGCGCCGTTGGTGGAACGCCCGGCCCGAACCCGCCCGCGTCCGGCGGCTGAACGGCCACACCGTCCTCGGCCTCCCGCCGGTGGCCCGCGACTACCCCGCGTGGAGCATCAGCCCGATCCCCACGACCAGCAGACCCGCCGCCGCCAGCCGGGGCGCGCCGAACCGCTCCTTGAAGAACAGGGCGCCGATCGCCGCACCGACGATGATCGAGGACTCGCGCAGGGCGCCGATCGGGGCGAGTTCGGCACGGGTCTGCGCCCAGAGGACCAGGGCGTACGCGGTGACGGACAGGGCGGCGCCGAGCAGGCCGAGGGCGGCGTGGGGGCGGAGCAGCCGGACGGTGTCGGCACGCGCGCGTGCACACATGTACGCCGGGATGACGGCTCCTTCGATGGCCATGAGCCAGGCGATGTACCCGAGGGGTGAGTGCGCGGCCCGTACGCCCAGGCCGTCGATCACCGTGTACGCCGCGATCGTCAGCCCGGTCGCGAGGGCCGCACCGATCGCCGCCCAGTCGGGCCGCCTGCCGCGCAGCCCCCACAGGCTGACGCCGATGAGCCCCACGCAGGACACGGCGATCCCGGCCAGCGCCCAGTCGCCGGGCACCTCGTGCGCGAACGCGGCGGCCAGCACCGTGACCACGAGCGGGGCGCTGCCGCGTGCGATGGGGTATGCCTGCCCGAAGTCGCCGAGCCGGAAGGAGGTCATCAGCAGGGCGTAGTAGACGATGTGGACGACCGCCGAGACCAGCAGGTACGGCCAGGCGGCCCCCGCCGGGAAGGCCACGAAGGGCGCGATCGCCAGTCCGATCAGCACCCCGCCCCCGGAGATGAGGGTGAAGCCGACGAGTTTGTCGGTGATCCGGTGCGCGATGGCGTTCCAGCTGGCGTGGGTGATGGCGGCGAGCAGGACGGCGGCGGTGACGAGCGGCGTCACGCGGTCTGCTCGCGCACGTCCACCAGCTCGGCACCGGCGTGGGTCACGAGCGCCTTCGGCTCGATCGGGAAGACGGTGTGCGGCGTTCCGGCGGCCGCCCACACCACGTCGTGGGCGAGCAGCGAGCGGTCGGCGAGGACACGCGTGCGTGTGCGGTGCCCGAAGGGCGGCACGCCGCCGATGGCGTACCCGGTGGTCTCGCGTACGACACCGGCGTCGGCCCGGGTGACCTTGCCGGCGTCCAGTTCCTGCCGTACCCGCTCGACGTCCACGCGCGAGGCCCCGTCCATGAGGACCAGCACCGGTACCCCGTCGGCGGCGAAGACCAGGGACTTGCAGATCCGGCTGAGCTCGCACCCGATCGCGGCGGCGGCCTCGGCTGCGGTGCGGGTGGCCTCCGGGAACCGCCGGGCATGGGCGAGCAGGTCCTCGAGCCCGAGCGCGCGCAGGGCCTCCGCGAAACGGGGGTGGGCCCCGGATTCTTCGGCGTCAGTGGCGGCTGTCGTCGTCATGCCGGGCACGCTACGGCATCGCCCGTACCCTGATCACGACGTTTTCCGGGGCCGGGCGGAAAGCCGGTGAGGGTGCGGAAAGCCGGTGAGGGTGCAGCCCCGTCCCCACGGGCACCCTCACCGGCGGCTCCGACTCAGGAGCGGTACGTCAGACCCGTACCAGCTCCCTCTCCCCGTCGGGGTCGGCGTCCTTGCCGCCCGCGGAGGACTCCGTGCGCAGGCCCTCGCCCTCGACGTCCACGTTGGGCAGCGCGCGGTCGAGCCACTTCGGCAGCCACCAGGCCCGCTTGCCGAGCAGGGCGAGGACCGCCGGGACGATGGCCATGCGGACGATGAACGCGTCGAAGAAGACGGCGATCGCGAGGCCGAAGCCGATCATCTTGACCATCGCCTCGCTGGAGCCGATGAAGCCGGAGAAGACGGCGATCATGATGACGGCGGCGGCCGTGACGACCCGCGCCCCGTGCCTGAATCCGGTCACGACGGCCTGGCTGGGCTTCTCGCCGTGGACGTACGCCTCCCGCATCCGGGTGACGAGGAAGACCTCGTAGTCCATCGCCAGACCGAAGACGACACCCACCATGAAGATCGGCATCATCGACATGACCGGGCCGGTCTGCTCGACGTTCATCAGACCCGACAGCCAGCCCCACTGGAAGACCGCGACGACCGCACCGAGGGCCGCGAGCACGCTGAGCAGGAAGCCGAGGGCCGCCTTCAGCGGGACGAGGACCGAGCGGAAGACCACGATCAGAAGCAGGAAGGCCAGGCCGACCACCAGCGCCAGGTAGGGCAGCAGCGCGTCGTTCAGCTTCTGCGAGACGTCGATGTTCATCGCCGTGGAGCCGGTGACCAGCAGCCTGGAGTCGGTCTTCTCGGCGATGCCCGCGCCCTTGTCGCGGATGGCGTGCACCAGGTCCTCGGTCGTCTTCGAGGACGGCTTGGACTTGGGTACGACGGTGATCGTCGCGGTGTCGCCGGCCTTGTTGGGCACGGCCGGGGTGACCGTGACGACGTCCTTCAGGCCCTTGATCTCGTCGCCGACCTCGGTGAACGCCTTCTTGGGATGGGCGCTGTCCTTGGCGTCGACCACGACCATCAGGGGGCCGTTGAAGCCCGGACCGAAGCCCTCGGAGAGCAGGTCGTAGGCGCGGCGCTGGGTGGTGGAGGTGGGCTGGGAACCGTCGTCGGGCAGGCCCAGTTCCAGGGAGGAGGCCGGGATCGCCGCCGCGCCGAGACCGATCACGCCGAGCAGCAGGACGGCGACCGGGCGCCGTACCACGAAACTCGCCCAGCGGGTGCCCATGTTGGGGCGGCCGGGCTTCCTCGGCGTACGGCCGCCGCCCAGGAGCCTGCTCTTCTGGCCGGCCGGCTTGACCTTGCGGCCGGCGTAGCCGAGCAGCGCCGGGATCATCGTCAGCGCGATGAGGACGGCGATGGCGACGGTGCCCGCCGCAGCGATGCCCATCTTGGTCAGCATCGGGATGTTGACGACCGACAGGCCGACCAGGGCGATGACGACGGTGAGGCCGGCGAAGACCACCGCCGAGCCCGCCGTGCCGACGGCGCGTCCGGCCGCGTCCTCGCGCTCGCGGCCCTCGGCCAGCTCGGCGCGGTAGCGGGAGACGATGAAGAGGGCGTAGTCGATGCCGACGGCCAGGCCGATCATCGACGCCAGGGTGGAGGTCGTGGTGCCGAGGTCCAGGGCGCTGGCGAGCGCGGTGATGGTGGAGACGCCGATGCCGACGCCGATGATGGCGGTGAGCAGCGGGAATCCGGCCGCGAGCAGCGAGCCGAAGGTGATGACGAGGACGACGGCGGCGATCACGAGGCCGATGGCCTCGCTGGAGCCGGTCTCCGGGGTCGCGGTGAGCGCGTCACCGCCGACCTCGACGGTCAGCCCGGCGTCACGCGCGTGCTGGGCGGCCGCCTTCAGGGCGTCCTTGGAGGAGTCCTTCAGCTCCATGCCGGAGACCTTGTACTTCACCGAGGCGTAGGCGATCGTGCCGTTCCTGTTGACCGTGTGCCCGGCGTAGGGGTCGGCGACGGAGACGACCTCGGAGCCGCTCCGCAGCTCCCTGACCGTCTTCTCGACGGCCGCCTTGTTGTCGTGGTCGGTCATCTTCTCGCCGCCGGGCGCCTTGAAGACGACCCGTGCGGTCGCGCCGTCGGCGCTCATCCCGGGGAAGCGCTGTTCCAGCAGGTCGAAGGCCTTCTGGGCCTCGGTGCCGGGGATGGAGAAGGACGTGCTGCCGGCGGGCGGCGCGGAGGCGGCGCCCACCCCGGCCAGGGTGAGCAGCGCGACCCATATGAGGGCGACGAAGTGCCGTCGCCGGAAGGCGAGACGGCCGAGCTTGTACAGAAACGTGGCCACGGAGGCGTACTCCCGGTCAGGTCGTTGGGTTCATCAGGGCAGGGGTGATCAGCCCGACGACGTGAGCGGTGACGTCAGACGGTGGGCTTGCTCGGGGACCAGAGGGTGATCAGGTGGTGGTGACGCCGAGGGCGGGGAGGACCACGGCGTCGATGTACGACAGGAGGAAGGCCTGCGTGGGCGGCTGCTCGTCGATGAGCGAGCGGGCGGCGAACCCGCCGATCATCATGTGCATCACGTAGTCGATCGCGGGGTTGTCCGCACGGACCTCGCCCCGGTCGATCGCCCGCTGCAGCACGCGGCGGAACTCCGCCAGCTCCGGCTCGATGAGATGCGACTTGAACGCCTTCAGGAGGTCCGGGTTGCCGTGGACGGCCATCGCCAGACCCCGCATCAGCGCGGAGTTCTGTTCCATCTCGCAGTCGTCGGAGCGCAGGGTGAGGGCGTGCAGGTCGCCTCTGAGCGACCCGGTGTCGACCCCGTCCGCGGAGCCGCCCGGCTTGTTGTGCCGCACCGCCTTCGCCACCAGCTCGGCCTTGCCGCCCCACTGGCGGTAGAGCGTGGCCTTGCTGGACCGGGTGCGGGCGGCGACGGCGTCCATGGTGAGGGCGTCGTAGCCGACCTCCCGGAGCAGGTCGAGCACGGCCTCGTACAACTCGGCCTCGCGCTCGGGCGTGATCCGGCTGCGACGCGACGCTGCGACGGCCTCGGTCATGTCACTCGCCTTCCCACTCCGGAGCCTGTTTCTTCGTACCTCCATGAAGATACCCCGGGACGATGCGAAACGAAACCGTTTCGTACGTGTGTTGGGTCACGAACGTGAGGGGCGCATAAGTTCGCGCCGTCAGGACCGCACCGGGTGCGGCCGTGCGGGCCGCACAAGTTGCTGGGCCCCAGCTGGCGGAAAAGCATGGGGAGGGTGAGCTATCTGCGCTTTCCCCACCTCAGTGGCGACCTGGTGTGCTTCGTGGCCGAGGACGACGTCTGGCTGGCCCCGCTCGACACCCCGGGCCGCGCCTGGCGGCTCACGGCGGACCGTACGAAGGAAGGGCACCCGCGTTTCTCCCCCGACGGCCGCCTGATCGCCTTCACGAGCTGGCGCAGTCTCGTCCCCGAGATCCACCTCGTCGACGTCGGGGGCGGCCCCGCGCGGCAGCTGACGTACTGGGGCAGCACCGACACGCAGGTCTGCGGCTGGACGCCCCCGGACGAGGACGGGACGTGCGACATCCTCGCCGTCGCCTCCCACGGCGAGCCCTTCTCCCACTTCACCTGGGCCTACAAGGTGTCCACCGACGGGGACCCCGGCCGCAAACTGCCCTGGGGCCCGGTCGCCGACATCCAGGTCGCCGACGTCGAGGGCGAGCACCGGACACTGCTGCTCACCGGCACCCCGCCGCACGAACCGGCCTCCTGGAAGCGCTACCGCGGCGGCGCCATGGGCCGCCTCTGGCTGCACGGACGGCGGCTCGTGCCCGACATCGGCGGCCATCTGGCCTCCCCCATGTTCGTCGCCGGCCGGATCGCCTTCCTCTCCGACCACGAGGGCGTCGGCAACCTCTACTCCTGCGCGTACGACGGCACCGACCTGCGCCGCCACACCGACCATGACGCCTTCTACGCCCGGCACGCCGCCGGCGACGGCACACGGGTGGTCTACCAGTGCGCGGGCGACCTGTGGCTGGTGGACGACTTCTCCCCCCGGGCCGTACCGCACAAGCTGGACATCCGCCTGGGCGGGCCGGCCAACGGACGCCGCCGCCACCAGGCGCCGGCCGCGCAGAACGTCGACGGCGTCTCCGTGGACGAGACCGGCCGGGCCAGCGCCGTCGTCGTACGCGGCAGCCTGTACTGGCTCACCCACCGCGACGGCCCCGCCCGTACGATCTCCGACACGCCCGGGGTGCGGGTACGGCTGCCGGAGATGCTGGGCACGACCGGGCAGGTGGCCTATGTGACGGACGCCGAGGGCGAGGACGCCGTCGAGATCGCCCAGCTGCCCCGCGCGACCGGCGACCTCCCTCCCCGCCGGCTCGCCTCCGGCCTGATGGGCCGCGTCCTGGAGATGGTCTCCGACCCCCTGGGCGAGCGGCTGGCGGTCGCCTCGCACGACGGACGGCTGCTGCTGATCGATGTGTCGGAGGAGCCGGAGGGCACCGAGGGCCAGGTCGGCCAAGTCGGCCAGGTCACCGAAGAAACGGCGGACGCGGGGAGTGAGTCGGGTGACTTTGGTGACTCAGGTGAGCCCCGTGAGTCCGGTGAGTCCGGTGAGTCCGGTGAGTCCGGTGACGGTGGCTCGGGTGAGTCCTGTGAGTCGGGTGAGTCCGGTGACGACGGCTCAAGTGCCGCCGATGTCGGCGAGCGCGTGACCGAGCTGATCCGGTCCGTCAACGGCCCCGTGCGCGACCTCGCCTTCTCCCCGGACGGCGCCTGGCTCGCCTGGTCCCACCCGGGCATCGGCCGCTCCCTGCGCCAGATCAAGCTGGCCCGCATCAAGGACCGGCTGATCGTGGACGTGACCAACGGCCGCTTCGAGGACGAGAAACCCGTCTTCACCCGCGACGGCCGCTATCTAGCCTTCCTCTCCTGGCGCGGGTTCGACCCGGTGTACGACGTCCACACCGGCGACCTGTCCTTCCCGCTCGGCTGCCGCCCGTACCTCGTGCCGCTGAACTCGGCGACCCTCTCCCCCTTCGCCCTGAACCCCGAGGGCCGTCCGGCGGCCGGCGGGCTCGACCCGGTCGAGGAGGAGGAGCCCGGCGAGGCCGGCACGGTGACCGTGGAGGTGGAGGGCCTGGCGATGCGGGTCACACCGTTCCCGGTGATCGCCTCCAAGTACTCCGGGCTGTACCCGGTCGCCGGCGGCGGCCTGGTCTGGCTGCGCTGGCCGATCTCCGGCGCGCTCGGCGAGACCTTCGCCAACCCGGCCGACGTCAGCGGCCGCCCGACCCTTGAGTACTTCAACCTCGCCAAGGCGAAGAAGTCCGAACTGGTCGACCACCTGGACTGGTTCGCGGTCAGCGGCGACGGCACCCGGCTGGTCGTCGTGGACGAGGGCGACCTGCGCGCCGTGCCCTCCACGGAGATGGGCGACAGCGACACGACCGTCTGGATCGACCTGCGCCGCATCCTGCACGTGGTCGACCCGCCCGCCGAGTGGCGCCAGGCCTTCGACGAGGCGGGCCGCCTCATCCGCGCCTACTTCTGGGACCCGGGCATGTCCGGCATCGACTGGGACTCGGTGCTCGACCAGTACCGTCCCCTCGTCGAACGGGTCGCCTCCCCCGACGAGTTCGCCGATCTCCTGCGGGAAGTCCTCGGGGAGCTGGGCACCTCGCACGCCTACGTCACCGCCGCCCGCCGCGACGAGGGCCCGCCGCACTACCAGCGCTGGCAGGGCCTCCTCGGCGCCAACCTCGTCCGCCGCGACGGCCGCTGGAGGATCAAGCGCGTCCTGTCAGGCGACTCCTCCGACTCCAAGGCCCGCTCTCCGCTGGCCGGTACGGGCATCCGCGAGGGCGCGATCCTCACCCACGTCGACGGCCGCCCGGTCGACCCGGTGACCGGCCCCTATCCGCTGCTCGCCGGCTCCGGCGGTACGACCGTGGAGCTGACGTTCCTTCCCGCGGAAGGCGAGCCGGGCCGGGCCCGCCGGGTCGCCGTCGTCCCGCTCATCGACGAACGGCCGCTGCGCTACCAGGACTGGGTCGCCAAACGCCGCGAGGTCGTACGGGAGTTGAGCGGCGGCAAGTGCGGCTACCTGCACATCCCCGACATGGGCGGCTCCGGCTGGGCACAGTTCAACCGCGACCTGCGCATGGAGGTGTCCCGGCCCGCCCTGATCGTGGACGTGCGCGGCAACGCGGGCGGGCACATCAGCGAACTCGTCATCGAGAAGCTGACCCGCACGATCCTGGGCTGGGACCTGACGCGCGACGCGCAACCGGTGTCGTACACCTCCAACGCGCCGAGGGGCCCGGTGGTCGCGCTCGCCGACGAGGCGACGTCCTCGGACGGCGACATGATCACGGCCGCCTTCAGGTTGCTGAAACTCGGCCCGGTGGTCGGCCAGCGCACCTGGGGCGGCGTGGTCGGCATGACCGGTCGGCACCGGCTGGGCGACGGCACCGTCATCACGGTGCCGATGAACGCGGCGTGGTTCGACGCCTACGGCTGGTCCGTGGAGAACCACGGCGTCGCCCCCGACCTGGAGATCATGCGCACCCCCCTGGACTGGGCGGAAGGCCGGCATGCCCAGTTGGCCGACGCGGTCGAACTGGCCCTGGAACTACTGGAATCCAACCCGGCCGCCATCCCCCCCGACTACACCGAGGCCCCCGACCGGGCCCGCCCCGAGCTTCCGAGGAGGGACGCAGGGAGCTGATCAACAAGGGCCGCGTGTCGAGGGGGCGCGGGGAAACTGCGCGACAAGCCACAACGATCCCGCACCCGACGACGACCGGAACCGCCCCAGAGAACAAACGCAGGGCACCCTTCGAGAAGAAGGGCGCCCCACGCCGGAAACCGGCCAAAGCCGAGCGCAGCGACTACGCGTCGTAGTCCCGGTCGAAGCGGTCTTCCATCTCCGCTTCCGTGTCCTCGATGTCGCGCAGATTCTCGCGACCGCGCTGGGGCTGCTGCTGGCCGCGCTGGGGCTGCTGCTGGCCACGCTGGGGCTGCTGCTGGCCACGCTGCGGCTGCTGCTGGCCGCGCTGGCCGGCCCGCTCACGGGCCTCGCCGAGCTTCTGCTTGCCCTGTTCCTGCCACTCGTTGGCCTTGTCCTTCATACCCATGTGGGTTCACTCCCGTGGTGGGTGAGGTGGAGAATCCGGCCCCTGTGTGGGGCCTCGACCAGATTCACACGGGCGACCACGGAGCGCATGTGGATCAGTTACGGCGCGTAGCGCGCGCTGCTTCGTCAGCCTCCCCACCTGCACCGACGAGCCCGGAGCGCATCCCCTGCAGCCGGGGCGCGAACCGTTTCATCTCACGCTGCCCGACCGTCCCGATGAGCGCCGGCAGATACCCGCGCACGCCCTGCATGCCGCGCAACCACCACTGCCCGTACACATGCGCCGAGCGCCGCTCGATCCCGGCGACCAGCCGGTCCACCGCCGGCCCCAGCGGGTACGTCTTGTTGGACGGCCACGGCAGCCGCTGCCGCAACTCCCGCATGACGTCGTCCTGGTCGGCGCCGCGCACCATGTCGGTGTCGGTCCAGGACAGGTACGCGACACCGACGCGCACGCCCTGGTAGCCGACCTCGGCGCGCAGACTGTGCGCGTACGCCTCCACGCCCGACTTGGACGCGCAGTACGCCGTCATCATCGGCGCCGGAGTGATCGCGGCGAGCGAGGCGACCTGGAGCAGATAGCCCCGGCTCTCCACCAGCACCGGCAGGAACGCCCGCGCCGTCACCGCCGAACCGATCAGGTTCACCTCGATCACCCGCCGCCAGGCCTGCGGGTCGGAGTCGGCGAACGGACCGCCCGTCGCCACACCGGCGTTGGCGACCACGATGTCGACCTTCCCGAACCGCGCCTTCACCTCCTGCGCGACCCGGCTCATGGTCTCGTGGTCGGTGACGTCGGCGTACCAGTAGGCGCTGTCGCTGTGCAGGCGCGAGGAGACGTCCTTGAGCGCCTCCTCCTCCAGCCCGACCAGCGCCACCTTCGCGCCGCGCGCGGAGAGCTTGCGCGCCAGCAGCTCACCGACGCCGCGCGCCGCTCCGGTGACGACCGCGACCTGCCCTTCGAGGCTGACCCTGCTCATGCGCCCTCCTTGATCTGCACGCCTGTGGCCTTCTCGGGGATGACATAGGTGGTGACGAGTTCCCGGATCCTGCCGGTCACCAGGTCGGGGGCCTCGACGGGGGTCATGTGACCGACGCCGGTCAGCTCGGTGAGGCCGACGCAGTGCGGCAGCGCGGCGACCAGCTCGCGAGCGTGCACAGGGGGCGTGAGCCGGTCGGACGCGCCGTGCACGATCGCGGTGGGCGCGTGCAACTCCCGTACGCCGTGGTCGAGATCGAGCGCCTCGAGTGCGCGCGCCCAGGCGTGTCGCACGGCGCGCGGGCAGGCGTGCACGATCCGTGCGCACGCCTCCACCATGTGCGGGGCGGAACCGGCGCCCATGGTGGCGTACTTGAGGATGCCCTTCGCGACCGGCGTGACCGGGCCGAGCGGAGCGCGCGAGCCGAGAATGCGCCCGGTGATCCAGGTGCGCACGCGCCCGGCGCCGAGCGGCACCACGCGCGCCTCCGCCACCAGCCGCGAGCTGCCGGTGCTGCACAGCAGGACGGCGGCGGCGTGGGCACGGAAGCGGGGGCGCGCGGCCGCGGCCATGACGGTCATCCCGCCCATGGAATGCCCGACGATCAGCGCCTTCTCCCCGGGCGCGAGTGTCTGCGCGAGGACCGCTTCGAGGTCGTCCGCCAGCGCGTGGGTGGTGCACGCGGAGCTTACGGGACTGCGCCCGTGCCCCCTCTGGTCGTACGCGATCACGCGGTGGTCCGTCGCCAGGTCCCGTATCTGCGCCGCCCAGAAGGCGGTCGAGCAGGTCCAGCCGTGGGAAAGGACGACGGGGGGCGCGTTCTCGGGGCCGTGCACCTCGACGTGCAGCCGCGCGCCGTCGGCGGAGATGACGGTGAGTTCACGGGAGGGGGTGGGCGGGGCGTACGGCCCGGAGGTCACGGAGGCGGTCCTGCTCATGCGGCACCCTCGCTCTGCCGGGCGGCTGCCACCGTCTTCTGCACGACGACCTCCGTCTTCTGCGCGACGGCCTCCGTCTTCTGCACGACGGCCTCCCTCTTCTGCACGACGGCCTCCGTCTTCTGCACGACGGCCTCCATCTTCTGCGCGACGGCCTCCGTCGTCTGCACGGCCGTAGCGGCCTTCGGCGCGGCCGTACCGGCCGGCTTGCCGTCGGTCTTCCGGATGACCTCGTACTCCGCCAGGTCCACCCGCCGGGTCGCGCGCCGGAACTCGGACGTCGTACCGGGCCAGATGGTGGTGTTGCGGCCACTCGCGTCCAGGTACCAGCTGGTGCAGCCGCCGGTGTTCCACACGGTGCGCTTCATGCGCTCCTGGACCGTGCGGTTCCAGTCCTCGACGGCCGCGGGCCGGGCGTCGAGGGCCGTACGGCCTCCCCCAGTGCCCCGAGGGCCTGGGGGGACCCCCAGGACGTCCAGTTGCCGCAGATAGTCGGCCATGTAGTTCAGCTGGGACTCGATCATGAGGATCATGGAGGAGTTCCCGAGGCCGGTGTTCGGCCCGATGATCGTCATCCAGTTCGGGAACCCGGCGGCCGCGGCGCCACGCAGCGCCTGCATGCCGTTCTTCCAGGACTCGGCGAGGGTGACGCCCTCCGCCCCGACCACCCGCTCGGCGATCGGCATGTCCGTGACGTGGAAGCCCGTACCGAAGATGATCGCGTCGACCTCGGCCTCCGTACCGTCCGCTGCGACGACGGTCGACCCGCGGATCTCGCTGAGCCCGCTGGCGACGACGTCCACATTCGGCCTGGCCAGCGCCGGGTAGTACGCGCTGGACAGCAGGATCCGCTTGCAGCCGATGCGGTAGCCGGGGGTGAGCTTGGCGCGCAGGGCCGGGTCCTTGACGGCACGGGCCATGTTGCGCTTGGCGAGCTGCTCCACCAGGCCGAGTTCGTCGGGATGCTTGGTGAACGCCTGGACCTGCAGCTCCCGGATGCCCCACAGCAGGCCGCGCCTCAGCCGGGTGGTGAAGGGCACGGACCGGTGCAGCAGCCGCTCGGCGCCGCTGATGGCACGGTCGACGCGCGGCATCACCCACGGCGGGGTGCGCTGGAAGAGGGTGAGCCGGCCGACCCGCGGCTGGATCGCGGGCACGATCTGGATGGCGGAGGCGCCGGTGCCGACCATGGCGACGCGCTTGCCGCGCAGGTCGTAGTCGTGGTCCCAGCGGGCGGAGTGGAACACCTTGCCCGGGAAGGACGCGAGGCCCGGGATCTCGGGGACCTTCGGGTCGGACAGCGGCCCGGTGGCGGAGACGACCACGTCGGCGGTGAGCGTGCCGCGCGCGGTCTCGATCTCCCACCGCAGGTTCTCGGCGTCCCAGGTCATCAGCTCGACCTCGGAGTCGAAGCGGATGTGGGGGCGCAGTCGGAAGAGGTCGGTGACGTGCTCGAGGTAGGCGCGGATGTGCTGCTGACCGGAGAAGGTGCGCGGCCAGTCGGGGTTGGGCGCGAAGGAGAAGGAGTAGAGGTGGGAGGGCACGTCACAGGCGCACCCGGGGTAACTGTTGTCCCGCCAGGTGCCGCCGACGCTGTCCGCCCGCTCCAGGACGACGAAGTCGGTGATCCCTTCGCGGCGCAGCCGCACGGCGGCCCCCAGCCCGCCGAACCCGGACCCGATCACCGCCACCCGTACATGCTCGTGCTCGGCCATCCCGAAGCCTCCACGCATCGCCTTGGACTCTGCCAGTGAACACTGGCGCAATGGGACTGTAGAGCAGCTCCGTACCGAGCGGTAGGGGGCGGGGGAAGGAAGTTACCGGCGGTACACCATAGGCTTCGGGCGTGGCAGAGGACGCAGAACACTCGGAGGCCCATCCGCAGGCACGGCGCGAGTACCGCATGGAGGAGCTGGCGCGACTGGCCGGCATCACCGTGCGCACGCTGCGCTTCTACCGCGAGCGCAAGCTGATCCCGCCGCCCCGCCGCGAGGGCCGTATCGCCTGGTACGACGACCACCACCTGGCCCGTCTGCGCACCATCGCCGCCCTGCTGGAGCGCGGCCACACACTCAACGGCATCGCGGAACTCGCAGAAGCCCTCGACCAGGGCCGCGACGTCGCCGACCTGCTCGGCGTCGGCACCCCCACCGAGGAGGAACCGGTCCGCCTCACCCCGGAGGAGCTCGCCGCCCGCTTCGAGGGCGAGGTCACCCCCGAGAACCTCGCCGCCGCGATGGAACTCGGCTACCTCGGCACCGACGGCGACGAGATCGTCCACATCAGCCGCCGCCTGCTGGACGTCTCCTCCGCCATGGTCCGCGAGGGCATCCCGCTCGCCGAGGTCCTCACGGCCGCCGCCCGCGTCCGCGAACACGCAGACGCCCTGGCCGAACTCTTCACCGACCTGATCCTGCGCCACGCCCCCGAGGAGGACCTCCACCGTCTGCGCCCGCTGGCCCGCAGCGTGGTCGAGGCGGAACTGTCGCTGGCGCTGGACCGGCGGATCAGCAAGCGGGACTAGAGGTCGTAGACGACGGTCACCGGCGCGTGGTCGGACCAGCGCTCGGCGTGCGTGGCCGCGCGCTCGACGGCGCCCTTGACCGCCTTGCCGGCGAGACCGGACGTGGCGAGCTGGTAGTCGATGCGCCATCCGGAGTCGTTGTCGAAGGCCCGCCCCCGGTACGACCACCAGGTGTACGGACCCTCGACGTCCGGGTGCAGGGCCCGTACGACGTCGACGTAGCCGCCGTCCTCCGCCGCGAGGACCCGGCCGAGCCACTCCCGTTCCTCGGGCAGGAAGCCGGAGTTCTTGGTGTTGCCGCGCCAGTTCTTGAGGTCGGCCTGCCGGTGGGCGATGTTCCAGTCGCCGCAGACGAGGACCTCGCGGCCGTCGGCGGCGGCCCGCTCGCGCAGCGCCCTGAGGTGGGCGAGGAACTCGCCCATGAAGCGGACCTTCTCGTCCTGCCGCTCGGTGCCGACCTCGCCGGAGGGCAGATAGAGGGAGGCGACGGTGACGCCGGGCAGGTCGGCCTCGACATAGCGGCCGCTGTCGTCGAACTCGGGCGAGCCGAAGCCGACCCGGACGCGGTCGGGCTCGCGCCGGGTGTACAGGGAGACGCCCGCACGGCCCTTGGCGGCGGCCGGGGCGTGCACGACGTGCCAGCCGTCGGGCTGACGCACCTCCTCGGGCAGCTGGTGCGGCTCGGCGCGCACCTCCTGCAGGCAGACGACGTCCGCTTCCGTCTGCGCGAGCCACTCCACGAAGCCCTTCTTGGCGGCGGCTCGCAGTCCGTTCACGTTCACCGAGGTCACAGTCAGCACCCCGGCACGATACCGGCACACTGGTCGGAGTCCTCAAAGCCCGAGGCCACACCGTCTGCATAGAAGTACGATACCCAGCATGATTATACGCCGTGTTCGCTTCGATCACCCCGACGCCGTGAAGCTCAACGACGAGGTCCAGGCCGAGTACGCCGAGCGCTACGGCGACGACGGCGACGCCACCGTCCTCGACACGCTCGACTTCGACCCGCCCCGCGGGGTCTACCTGATCGCGTACGACGAGTTCGACCGCCCCGTGGCCACCGGCGGCTGGCGCAGCCAGGATCGCAACGAGGAGGGCAACGAGGACGGCGACGCCGAACTGAAGCGCATGTTCGTCATAGCGGAGATGCGCGGCCGCGGCCTGGCCCGCCGGATCCTCACGGCCCTGGAGGAGGACGCCCGCGCGGCCGGCCGCATCCGCATGGTCCTGGAGACCGGGACCAGGCAGCCGGAGGCCATCGCCCTGTACACCGCCGGCGGCTACGAGCCGTGCACCAAGTTCGGCTACTACCGCCACCACGAGGAGAGCCGCTGCTTCGCGAAGCGGCTGTGAAGACCATGAAGCCCCAGTCGGCCTTCGCCGACTGGGGCTTCATGCTGCGTGGACCTGAGGGGATTTGAACCCCTGGCCCCCTCGATGCGAACTATGGGCGGCTAGGCCGCTGAGGTCTCCTGAGCTGGTCACGGGGTTTAACAGCCGAGGGCGATCACCTGAGGTCTCCACAGTTGCTGTACTTCTGTGCTGTACCGCAAGCGGTCCATCTCGGTGGTTCCTCAACTCCGCTTCACTGATCGGCACCTGCACCGGTATCCGAAGCCCCGTCTCTGAGTGGGGGGGGAGGTCGGCAACTGTCGTCGTCGGCCGCCCTCGGACGGCCCACAGACGGCCCCAGGGATAACCCCGGGCTTGAGCCGTCACGCCAGGCGCGACGGGCAATGAGGCCTCTTGCCTGCTCAGTTCGTTCTGCAGCTCCGTGATTTGTACGGCTGTAGGAGTGATCAAAGGATGAATGGCGTTACGCTCTGATCCGTTTTGCGCATTGTTCTCTACTGTGTCTGCCCGATCTGGGGCAGAGCAGCGGAGGAGAACACATGAGGACCGTCCAGAAGATTGCAGCGGTGGCCGCGGCCACCTGCGGAATCCTCTTCGCCAGCATCGGGGTGGCCAGCGCTGACCCCCAGGACAACGGCGGGGGGGACAACATCCCCGTGCTCAGCAACATCAACACGCTGAACTGGGACGACTCGCCCTTCTGCGGAGTTCAGGTCAAGACCAACGACACCGAGCAGCAGACGTCCTGTCCGGTGGTGCATAACGAGGGCAGCACTAACAGCCCGGTGTACATCATCACCTTCTCTTGATCTCTCATAGCGGTCCGGCGGTCCGGCGGTCCGGCGGTCCGGCGGTTCGGGGCCGTCGGACCGTTTTGGCTTGTCGGGGCGTTGGCAGGCAGGCTGGCCCGGTTGCCGTGTCGGGTGGGCGCCCAGGGCTTCGGCATGGTCCGGCCTCCCCCCTTTTGATCACGTCAGGTCGAGGAGGGCCCGGGGTCGGATTTGATCCAGCCAGGTTGAGTCGAACCGTTGAGGGTCCCTCGCTGCAGTTCATCATGCGGCGGTCAGTGAGGCACGCGGTCGGCTACGTCGGCCTGGGCGGCGACAAGGTCCTGATCGGCTGGCCGTTCGCCGGACAGCGGGTCACCCTCCGGCTCGACGGCAAAGTCCTCCAGGTCCTGGACGAGCAACGTGTCCTGCAAGCCACCCTGCCCAGCCCCCTGCCGCCCTCAGCCTGCGGACGCCTGCAAGGTGGCCGTCCGGCCGGTCCACCACTGCTGCTGCCCCCGCCCGCCGAGCAGATCGCCGAGCGGACGGTCAGCAGCGTCGGCGGCTTCATGGTCGCCGGACAGCGCATCCAGCTCGGCCGCGGCTATGCCCACCAGGTCGTCACCGCCCACCTGGACGAGGAAACGATCCGGGTCTTCCACGGCCAGGAGCCGATCACTACCGTCCCGCGTGTCACCAGGAAGGAGGTGGTGGTCCGCAAGTCCGGCGAACACAACCGCCGGAAGATCGTCTAGGGCAGACGTCAAGCATCACCCGACGCCAACCCGTCAACCATCAACTGAGACTCGACAGCTCGGGCGCCTAGAGGACAGCACTCCGCTCGGCCAGGTTGCGCAGCGACTCGGGGATGCGCGGGTCCGAGAGTTGGATCAAATCGCGGATGACCTCGCGAGCCAAGTGGTGGTCGTGGATCTGCTCGGGGGCCAGGACCTCGGCTTCCAGGAGTGCGGCCGTGGCCTCTCCGACGTGTCGCCGCTGCGCGTGTGCTCGCGCCACGTCAAGCAGGAAACGGGACTGACGCTCGGGCGAGAGACCGGATGCGTCAACCCGCTGGGCCACTTCTAGGGCAAGCCCCGCGTCTCCCAACTCCACCGCGGTACTCACGGCGTGGATCTCGACGTTCGCCGGTCCGAACTGCGTGTCGAAGTCGTTGCGATCCGCACCCAACCGCGCTGCGATTGCTCGCGCTCGATCGATGTGGTCATGAGTCCGCCCTCGGTTGCCCTCCCTCGCGTTGATCACTGCGAGTACGAGGTTCATGGCACCGAAGAGCGACAGCTCTTCCGGTGGGCACGCCGGGGCCTCTGTCCTTGGACCCATGACGGCTACAGCGGATTGCGCTGCCTGCTCGGCCTGGTCCATGTGCTGCTGCCGCATGAAGGCGTGCGCCATTCGGAACAGACTCGCGACGACTTCCAACGGCTGCCCTGCAAGTTCGGCGGCCTGTAGCGCTCGGTCGGCTGCGATCCACGCCGCATCTGCCTGATCTTGCCGAGTGAAGCTGGCTGCGGCCACCTGGTAGGCCTTGGCGCGTAGGGCGTGGAGTTCTACACGTTCGGCTGCCGGCGCATGGCGAACAGCGGCTTCGATGCTCGGGAGAAGCTTGGCGAGATGATCACTCAGTGCTGTGTAGCTCGATGCGTGCACGAGAGTCCACGAGAGTCCACGCCTCTTCTACTCTCTGACGGAAGTCGGCGAGCGAAGGAGTCGGTTCGGCCGGCGGCTGCTGGAAGAGACTGCCCAACGCGGGATGACCGGTAAGGGCTACCCGCAGCCCGTCGAGGTCGTTGCTCTTCGTCTGCTCCTCTGGCTCAGCTTCCTCCACCGGAGCGGCGGCATCCGGCCGTAGATCGCGGACGGGCACGTTGAGCGCATCGGCGAGAGCTTGAAGGACCGACAGTCGTTCGACGGGTTGTACGCCTCTTTCGACCTGCGACACCCAGCTCTCGGATCGCCCCATCGCGGCGGCAAGGTCACTCTGTGACATGCCTTCGGCGCGGCGCAGCTCCTTGACCCTCTGTCCGACGGTCTTGCTGTCGGAAGTGGTCACTTCTCGGCTCCGTCGGGGTACTTGCCGGCGTACGGCTGGAGGCGGTCAACCTCAGTCTTCTCGACGTACTTGGAGCGCTCGGCCAGGAAGTGGCGCGTGTGAGGCTGACGCTCGTGCTCCTCGAAGGCAGCACGATCGGCGTACAGCTCGAAGAAGACCCGCTCATCGGGTGCGCCCTCGACCTCATGGCACGCATAGACCAGCGTGCCAGGTTCGTGCCACCGACACCGACACCGGTCACACGCTCGTGACTGTGGACGTGCTGTTCGTGATGAACGGCAGTGCGGAGGTCATCACGGTGACCGTGGCGGAGCCGGACATCGGTCGGGCGGGCGCTGCGCAAGCTGGGCGAGCACCTTGGGAAGCAAGATCCGAAGTAGTTGCTGTACATCGCTGCTGTACGACACGTCAAAGCCCCGGTCGGGAGATCCCTACCGGGGCTTTGAGCTGCGTGGACCTGAGGGGATTTGAACCCCTGGCCCCCTCGATGCGAACGAGGTGCGCTACCGGACTGCGCCACAGGCCCTTGCAACGAGTGAAACTTTAGCATCCCGATCGGGGTGCTTGGAAATCCGTTCCCTGACTGGTCAGCGCGCCTTCCTGGAGTGTGGCGGGCGTCACTCGTTGGCCGCGCGCGGGCGGTCGCCGTCCTCGTACTGATCGAAGAGGGGCGTGCGTCCGCGCTCGCGCGCCCGGCGTGCGGAGGCCGCGCCGGGGTTCCCGCCGCGGGTGCGCGTCCGGGCGTGGGGCGTCGAGTCGTTGCGGCTGTCCGCCGGCTTGCCCTCGGGCTCGCTCGTCCGCTCGTCCGCGTCGGCCCGCGGCGCGGGGCTCGCCTCGTGCTCCGGCGCGACCGAGCTGGAACGCGCCGAACTCCAGGTGTCGGGCGCCCCCAGATCCACGTCGGAGGTGGCACGCGGCGCGACCGGCGCGGTCACGTAGGTCGGCAGGGGCACCGGCACGGGGTCCCAGCTGTCCCCGCCGGGCCGCCGCTGCCGTTCGCGCTGCTGGTCGACCCACTCGGCATGGTCCGTCTGCTCGACCAGGGCGCGCCGGTCCGCGGCGAGTGCGGCGAGCCCGGTGTCCGTCTGGGCCTGAGGGGCTTCCTCCGTTTCGTCCGCGCCGGGTCCCGCGTCGAGGGGCGCACGGCGGCGCGGCTGGCGCTCCCGCTCCCGCAGCCGCTGGGCGGCCACCTCGGCGCGCCGGCGGTCCATCTGGTACGCGAAGCGGCGGCGCTCCTGGGAGCGCAGGTAGGCGATGTACGCGCTGAGCAGCACGGCCGGTGCGGCGGGCGCCCACAGGAAGGCGAGCCCGCCGACGGCGGCGACGATCGCACCCAGCGTGAAGGCGAGGAAGAGGACCACGGTGGTGCGCCTGCGGCGCGCAAGGACCTTCGTGCGCCGAGCGCGCGCTGCGGCCGCCTGCGCCGAGGACGCACGCCGATCGGACGGCACTGGCTTCTGCGCCGGTGCGGAGCCGGACTTGGGCGCCGGTGCGGCGTCCTTTTCGCGTGCCGGTTCCGCCCTCCCGGACGCCTCGGGTTCGGCGTCGGCGTGCACCTGACGGCGGGTCGGAGGCATGGCGAAGGCCCGGACGTCCACCGAGTCGGTGACGGCGTCCGGATCACCGGCGTCCTGCTCCCCCTCCTGGTCGGAGCGCGCCCGCAGGTCCTTGGCGTACCGGCGCTCCATTCCCGCCCGTCCGGACAGCAGCCGGATGGCGGTGCTGAAGCGTTCCGTCGGACGGGCCTCGTTCAGCTCGTCCTGCCTACGGAGCCACATTGGCACCAAGTAGGCGGCCCAGGCCCCGACAATGACTGCGTAGATGAGGCCGCTGCTGCTCACGTCTCACACCGTAGAGGGGTTTGCGTGAGGCCATCCGCCAATTGGGCCGGTGTGTCGCACGATCTGGCTGATATTTCCAGCTTTTTTTGCGACCGATGCGATCAACGACAGCCTCGGGCGCGAATTCATTACCCCTGAGACGGTCAACAACCGATCAATTTCGAACACATATTCAATTTCCCGTGTTCTGGGGTTTCTGCCGCACCTGCTGGGAGCGTGCCCGCTGCCACCGTGCGAGCAAACCGTCGGGCACCTCTTCCGCGGTGAGCGCGAACACCAGATGGTCGCGCCAGGCCCCGTCGATGTGCAGATAGCGCGGCCGGAGCCCCTCCTCGCGGAATCCGAGTTTCTCCACGACCCGGCGGCTGGGCCGGTTCTCAGGGCGAATGCAGACCTCGATGCGGTGCAGTCCGACGGCGCGGAAACAGTGGTCCACCACGAGCGCGACGGCCGTCGGCATCACCCCGTGCCCGGCCACCGCTTCGTCCACCCAGTAACCGACGTGCCCCGAGCACATCGATCCCCAGGTGATCCCGGCGACCGTCAGCTGCCCGACGAGCCGCCCCTGGTACTCGATGACGAACGGCAGCATCCGGCCCGCGTTGGCCTCGGAACGCAGGTGCCGGACCATCTGGCGGTAGGTCGGCCGGTGCGCTATCGGCCCGCTCGGCGTGGGCGGCGGAATGGTCGCCTCCCAGGGGCGCAGCCAGTCCCGGTTGCGCCGGTTCACCTCGCGCCAGGCCCGCTGGTCGCGCAGCCTTATCGGCCGGAGGACGACATCGCCGTCCGCCAGCACGACGGGCCAGGAAAGGCTGTTCAGCTCGCACCCCCGATGCTGGGTCTGGGGTGGTCGCCGCCGCGGATCTGGTCGACGGCGTGGACCATCAGGGGCTCCAGCACGGCGAGGCCGTCCCGCACCCCGCCCGTGGAACCCGGCAGGTTGACGATCAGGGTCCGCCCCGCCACCCCGGCCAGGCCCCGGGAGAGCGCGGCGGCCGGAACCTTCTCCCGCCCGTGGGCCCGGATGGCCTCCGCGATGCCGGGCACCTCGCGGTCGATCACCGCGCGGGTCGCCTCGGGCGTGCGGTCGGTGGGCGAGATCCCGGTGCCGCCGGTGGTGACGATGGCGTCGTAGCCGGCGTCGACGCCCGCGCGCAGGGCCGCCTCGACGGGGTCCCCGTCCGGGACGACCCGGGGGCCGTCGACGTCGAACCCGAGGCTCTTCAGGCCGTCGGCGACCAAGGGGCCGCCCTTGTCCTCGTAGACGCCCGCGGCAGCCCTGTTGGAGGCGGTGACCACCAGAGCGCGGTAGGTCATGCCCTGCTCCAGTCGCCCGACTTGCCGCCCGTCTTCTCCTCCACCCGCACGTCCGTGATGACCGCTCCCTTGTCGACCGCCTTGACCATGTCGATCACGGTGAGCGCGGCGACCGTCACGGCGGTGAGGGCCTCCATCTCGACGCCCGTACGATCCGTCGTCTTCACGGTGGCCCGGATCTCCACGGCGTCGTCCGCGACCGACAGATCCAGTTTCACACCCGACACCGACAACGGGTGACACAGCGGGATGAGATCCGGCGTGCGCTTGGCGCCCATGATCCCGGCGATCCGCGCGGTGGCGAGGGCGTCGCCCTTGGGCACCCCCTCGCCGCGCAGCAGCTCGACCACGCGGGGCGAGACGAGGACGCGGCCGCTGGCGCGGGCGGTGCGCGCGGTCACGTCCTTCCCCGATACGTCGACCATGCGGGCCGCGCCCGACTCGTCGATGTGCGTCAGTCCGTCCTGCGTACTCATGGTGTGTGCCGCTCCCGGTCCGGGCCCGTCACAGTGCGGTGCGCGGGCCTGTTGTGCGCGACACGGTACCCCCAACCAGCAGGGCTCAGCCGAGCAGGACCACCTCGACCTCGGCCCCGGGCTCGACGGAGTCCACGTCCTCGGGGACGACGATCAGCGCGTCGGCGTGCGCGAGCGCCGCGATCAGGTGCGAGCCGGCGCCGCCCACGGGGGTCACCTCGCCGCCGCCGTACGCACCGCGCAGGAACTGCCGGCGCCCCTTGGGCGAGCGCAGCGCCTCGTCGGTCTTCAGGGTGGCCCGGGCACGGGGCCGGTGCACGTCCGTCAGACCCATCAGGGCGCGGATGGCCGGACGGACGAACAGCTCGAAGGAGACGTACGACGAAACCGGGTTGCCCGGCAGGGCCAGCAGCGGGGTGTGGTCGGGACCGATGGAGCCGAAGCCCTGGGGCTTGCCGGGCTGCATGGCGAGCTTGCGGAACTCCACGCCGCTGCCCGCCTCGTCCTCGTCGCCGACGTACGACAGCGCCTCCTTGACGACGTCGTACGCCCCGACGCTGACCCCGCCCGTGGTCACCATCAGGTCGGCGCGGACGAGCTGGTCCTCGATGGTGGAGCGCAGGGTCTCGGCGTCGTCGGCGACGGCACCCACCCGGTAGGCGATGGCGCCGGCGTCCCGTGCGGCGGCGGTGAGCGCGAAGCTGTTGGAGTCGTAGATCTGGCCGCCGGCCAGTTCCTCGCCGGGCTGGACGAGTTCGCTGCCGGTGGACAGGACGACCACGCGCGGGCGCGGGCGCACGCGTACCGTGCCGCGGCCGATCGCGGCCAGCAGCGCGATCTGCGGCGGGCCGAGGATCGTCCCGGCCTCCAGGGCGCGGTCGCCGGCCTTCACATCGCTGCCCTTGGCGCGCACGTGCGCGCGTGCCTCGGCGGGCCGGTGCACGCGCACCTGCCCCTCGGCGCCCTCGGGGGCCAGGCTGCGCGCCCGCATCCCGCTCACCGGGCCTTCCCCGAGCCCTCCGTCGGTCCACTCCACCGGGACGACGGCCTCGGCACCGGGCGGCAGCGGGGCGCCGGTCATGATGCGGGCGGCCTGGCCGGGGCCGACCCGGAGCGGGTCGGCGGCGCCCGCCGCGACGTCGCCCACGACCTCCAGGACGGCCGGGAAGTCCTCACTGGCACCCGCCACGTCGGCGACCCGCACCGCGTACCCGTCCATGGAGCTGTTGTCGAACGGCGGCAGGGACACCGGCACCGTCACGTCGTCGACCAGGACGCAGCCCTGGGCGTCGAGCAGCTGCAGCTCGATGGGTTCGAGGGGGCGGACGGTCGAGAGGATGTCCTCCAGGTGCTCGTCCACCGACCACAGGTCGTCCGGGCCGGCGGGGCGGGTCGCGGCGCTGCTCAAGATTGCTGCATCTCCTCGGCTACGTAACTGCGAAGCCAGGTCCGGAAGTCCGGGCCCAGGTCCTCACGTTCGCACGCCAGTCTGACAATGGCACGCAGATAGTCGCCACGGTCGCCGGTGTCATAGCGGCGGCCCTTGAAGACGACACCGTGCACCGGCCCGCCGACCTTCTCGTCCGCCGCGAGCTGCTGCAGGGCGTCGGTGAGCTGGATCTCGCCGCCGCGGCCCGGCTCGGTCTTGCGGAGTATGTCGAAGATGTGCGGATCGAGGACGTAACGGCCGATGATCGCGTAGTTCGACGGGGCGTCCGCCGGGTCCGGCTTCTCCACCAGCCCGCTCACCCTGACGACGTCGCCGTCGGCGGTCGGCTCCACGGCCGCGCAGCCGTAGAGGTGGATCTGCTCGGGCCTGACCTCCATGAGGGCGATCACGCTGCCGCCGTGCTGCTCCTGCACCTCGATCATGCGCTGCAGGAGCGGGTCGCGCGGGTCGATCAGGTCGTCGCCCAGGAGCACCGCGAAGGGCTCGTGGCCGACGTGCGGGGCGGCGCACAGCACGGCGTGGCCCAGACCCCTGGGGTCGCCCTGGCGCACGTAGTGCATGGTCGCCAGGTCGCTGGACTCCTGCACCTTCGCGAGCCGTGCGGCGTCACCCTTCTTCCCCAGCGCCGACTCCAGCTCGTAGTTGCGGTCGAAGTGGTCCTCGAGCGGACGCTTGTTGCGCCCGGTGACCATCAGGACGTCGTCGAGCCCCGCCGAAACGGCCTCCTCGACCACGTACTGGATCGCGGGCTTGTCGACGACCGGCAGCATCTCCTTGGGAGTGGCCTTGGTCGCCGGCAGGAACCGGGTACCGAGGCCCGCCGCGGGAATGACAGCCTTGCTGATCCTGGGGTGCGACTGAGTCATGCCCGCAACCTTATCCGGTGCCTTTGTGCGGAAACTGTGGCTCCGGCTGGTTGACCCTTTATGACAGCATTCAAGAAGGGTGCGAGAACGACCCGTGGAACACGACGGACGCACGAGCGAGCCTGACAAGCGAATGTTGCGGCGGGAGTTCCTCTCGGTGAGGAACAGGTTGACGGACGCTGACGTCGACGAGACGGGCCGCGCGTTGGCGGAGCGCGCCCTGGAGCTGCCGGAGCTGGCTCATGCGCGCACGGTGGCGGCGTACGTCTCCGTGGGGAGCGAGCCCGGCACATGGGCGCTGCTGGACGCGCTGCGCGCGCGGGGCGTGCGGGTGCTGCTCCCTGCGCTCCTGCCCGACAACGACCTCGACTGGGGGGAATACGCCGGCCCGGGCTCCCTCGCGCGGGTCCAACACGGCGGGAAAATGGCACTTTTCGAACCCTCCGGCGCACGTCTCGGACCGGACGCCGTGACGGCCTCGGACGTCGTTCTGCTGCCCGGCCTCGCGGTCGACGCGCGCGGGATGCGTCTGGGGCGCGGCGGAGGGTCGTACGACCGCGTCCTGGCCCGTCTGGAGCGCGCGGGCGCACGCCCCCGGCTCGTGGTGCTGCTGTACGACACGGAGGTCGTCGCGCACGTCCCGGCGGAGGCGCACGACAAGCCCGTACACGGCGTGGTGACGCCCTCGGGCGTGCGCCGCTTCCCGGGCGCCTGACCCGGCGCCCCGCCGCCCGTACGACGAAACGGCCCTCCACGCGCGCGTGGAGGGCCGTTTTCCGTGTCGTCAGCCGGTCAGGGCTTGAGGACGAGCGTGTCGCTCGTGCTCGCGTCGACCGCCTTGCCCGAGTACGACCAGGGCAGCAGCTCGCCCTTGGCCCACAGGCTCGTCTGGTCCGTGTAGTGCGCGCTGAAGGCGTGCCCGGAGGCGCCGCTCAGGTTGATCCACCGGGACTTGTCGAAGTCGGCGAGGTTGACGACCATCCGCATGGACGGCACCCAGACGACGTTGTAGCCGCCGGCGGCGTTCCAGCCGGTCGCGTTCACCGTGGCCTCGCCGCCGCTGAGCCTCCAGGGGCCGCGGTTGAGGATGTACTGCAGCACCTTGGGGCCGTCGGTACCGAGGGTCTGGTTCTTCAGGAACAGGCGGTGCAGCCGGCCCCAGCTCCAGGTGTCGATGTCCTTGCCGAGCTTGGCGGTCAGCTCCCAGCGGGCGTCGATCATGGCACGCGCGAAGAGCTGGTCCACGTTGTTCGCCGCGGGGCGGGTGCCCGACCTGGGGGTCTTCCACCAGTCGCTGTCCGGCTTGTTCATCAGGGTGCGCACGACCTCGAACCAGCGGTCGCCGCCGTCCGGCTGCGCCTGGTCGGCGTCGCGCTCACCGCACTCGCGCACCTTGGCGTCGTCGTCGACCGGGCCGGTGCTGTCGATCTTGTCGACCCACAGGCACTGTCCCTGGACGCGCACCTCCTTGGGCAGCTTGTTCCCGAAGGCGAGCTTGAGGACGTTGCGCCAGACCGCGTTGAAGTAGGCGGCCGCCGCGGAGTCCGACTCCTGGGTGTAGTCCCAGCCCTCCAGCAGCTTCTGCGCGTCGCGCACGTTCTTGTCGGCGAGGTTGATCTTCAGCAGCTTCGGCACCAGGAGCTTGGCGATCTCGCTGCTGTTGTCCAGCTGCATCTGCCGCATGTCGTCGGTGGAGATCTTGCCGCCGTCCTTGATCTTGGACTCGATCAGGTCGGTGATGCGCTGGCTGCGGGCGCCGTATCCCCAGTCGGTGGTGAGGGTGTACGGGTACTTGTCCTTGTCGACCACGGCCTGGTTGGCGGTGACGATGTAGCCGCGCTTGGGGTTGTACTCGTAGGGCAGCTCGTCCTGCTTGACGAAGCCGGTCCAGCGGTACTTCGAGTTCCAGCCGGGCGCCGGGATCGAGCCGTCGTCCAGGGAGGAGCGCGTGGGGATCCTGCCGGGCAGCGTGTAGCCGATGTGGCCGTCGGTGTCGGCGTAGACCAGGTTCTGCGAGGGCACGTCGAACAGGGCGGCGGCCTGCCGGAAGTCGCTCCAGTCGGCGGCCCTGTCGATGGCGAAGACGGCGTCCATGGAGGTGCCCGGGTCCAGCGCGGTCCACCTCAGGGCGATGCCGTAGCCGTCGCCTCGGTCGGGCGCTGCGGTGTTGACCGTGGCCCGCTTGCCGACCTGGACGAGTTCGTCGTCACGGTCGGACAGCAGGGGCATCCCGTCCTGGGTCTGGCGCACGACGATCGTCTTGGACGAGCCGCCGGCGACCTTGATGGTCTCCTCGCGGGTCGTGAAGGGCCGGACCTTGCCGTCGTACAGGTAGCCGTTCGCGCTCACCTTCTCCAGGTAGAGGTCGGTGACGTCGACCCCGGAGTTGGTCATGCCCCAGGCGATGTCCGCGTTGTGGCCGATGATCACACCGGGCATGCCGGCAAAGGTGTAGCCGGTCACGTCGTACTGGCACTTGCTGGAGAGGGTGCGGCAGTGCAGGCCCATCTGGTACCAGACCGACGGCAGCGACGCCGACAGGTGCGGGTCGTTGGCGAGCAGCGGCTTGCCGGTGATGGTGTACTTCCCGGACACCACCCACGAGTTGGAGCCGATGCCCTGGCCGTTCACTCCGACGGCGGTCGGAACGTCGTCCAGGACGTTGTAGAGGCCCGCCAGCTGGCTTGTGAGCGACGACCCGGACGCGGCCGAGGTGGAGGAGCCGGTCGTGCCCGTCGAGCCCGCAGAGCCGCCTGTGGCGCCGCCGGTGGTGCCGGGCGTGCCCGCCGTACCGGTGCCCTGCGAGGTTCCGGTGCCGCCGCTCTGCCGGAAGGACCTGCTCAGCGCGTTGTACTGGCCTTCCTGCACGATCGGCTTGTTACGGCTGTACGGGTACTCCGGGTACAGGTCCTGGATCTGCTGCGGGCCGAGCCGGCTGGTCATCAGGGCGCGGTCGATCTCGTCCTGCATGTTGCCGCGCAGGTCCCAGGCCATCGCCTTCAGCCAGGAGACGGAGTCGACCGGGGTCCACTTCTGCGGCTTGTAGTCGTTGGTGAAGCTCAGGGCGGCGTACTCCAGGGAGATGTCCTTGCCGTCCTTGCCCTGGAGGTAGGCGTTGACGCCCGCGGCGTACGCCTGGAGGTACTTCTTCGTGGCGGCCGACAGCTTGGTGTCGTACTCCTGCTTGGCGATCCGGTCCCAGCCGAGGGTGCGCAGGAACTCGTCGTTCTTGACCTGGCCCTTGCCGAACATCTCGGACAGGCGCCCGGAGGTCATGTGCCGGCGCACGTCCATCTCCCAGAACCGGTCCTGCGCCTGGACGTAGCCCTGCGCCATGAACAGGTCCTCGTCGGAGGAGGCGTAGATCTGCGGGATGCCGTTGCCGTCCCGCTTGACGTCGACCGGCCCCGACAGGCCCTGGAGCGTGATCGTGCCCTTGGTCTGCGGGAAGGAGGCGCGGACGGTACTGATCGACCAGTACGCCCCGTAGGCGATGCCGCCGATGATGGCCAGGACCAGCACCATCACGATCAGTCGGGCTCTGCGCCCCTTCTTCCTGCCGGACTTGGCGGGCGCGGCACCGGTGGTGGCGGTGTCACCCGTTGTGGCGGTGGTGTTGGGGGGCATCGCTGTCCTTGCTGTCCTAACGCGAGCGGCAGGTCGGGCTGTGACTTTGAATGAGCGCTGGAGCAACCATAGGCGCAGGGCCCTGTCCCGCTTGACGCGGAGTCGGGAACCAGCGCGTACGAGCGTTCGATCTTGCCTCGCCGAGCGTCAAGAAAGCGTCAAGAGTTAGGTAAGGTAACGAAGTACTTGGGTGCGGTGCGCCGCAGCCTTGATCTTGTGTACGCGAGCTCGCCCCCGGCGCGCGAGCCAAGGAAGGGATCCGCCGCTGACTGTTCACCACCTCAACCAGCTCCTGCTCGTCTGCTCCCTGGTCCTGCTCGTCGCCGTCGCGGCCGTCCGGATCTCCTCCCGCAGCGGGCTCCCCAGCCTGCTCGTCTACCTGGGGATCGGCGTCCTCATGGGCCAGGACGGCATCGGCGAGATCCACTTCAACAGCGCCGCGGTGACCCAGGTCATGGGGTACGCCGCCCTGGTCGTGATCCTCGCCGAAGGCGGCCTCGGCACGAAGTGGAAGGAGATCAGGCCGGTCCTGTCGTCCGCCTCCGTCCTGGCGACCTTCGGCGTCGCCGTCAGCGTGGGCGTCACCGCGGCGGGCGCGCACTATCTGGTCGGGCTGGAGTGGCGGCAGGCGCTCATCATCGGCGCGGTGGTGTCCTCGACGGACGCGGCGGCGGTCTTCTCGGTGCTGCGTAGAGTTCCCCTCCCCGCGCGCGTGACGGGCACGCTGGAGGCGGAGTCCGGCTTCAACGACGCCCCGGTGGTCATCCTGGTCGTCGCCTTCTCCACGGCCGGCCCGGTCGAGCACTGGTGGATCCTGCTGGGCGAGATAGCCCTTGAGCTGGCCATCGGTGCGGCCATAGGGTTTGCGGTGGGCTGGTTCGGCTCCTGGGGGCTCAAGCACGTGGCCCTGCCGGCCTCCGGCCTCTACCCGATCGCGGTCATGGCGATCGCCGTGACGGCGTACGCCGCCGGCGCCCTGGCGCACGGCAGCGGCTTCCTGGCCGTCTACCTGGCCGCGATGATGCTCGGCAACGCCAAGCTCCCGCACTGGCCGGCCACGCGCGGCTTCGCCGAGGGGCTCGGCTGGATCGCCCAGATCGGCATGTTCGTCGTCCTCGGCCTGCTGGTCAGCCCGCACGAGTTGGGCGACGACGTCGTACCGGCTCTGCTCATCGGGCTGATGCTCACCATGGTGGCCCGCCCGCTGAGCGTGGTGCTCAGCCTGGCGCCGTTCCGTGTGCCGTGGCAGGAGCAGACGCTGCTGTCGTGGGCGGGACTGCGCGGCGCCGTGCCCATCATCCTGGCGACCATCCCCATGGTGAACGGCGTCACCGGCAGCCGCCGCATCTTCAACATCGTCTTCGTGCTGGTCGTGGTCTATACCCTCGTCCAGGGGCCGACGCTGCCCTGGCTGGCGCGCACGCTGCGGCTGGGCGAGCAGGGCGAAGCCTCCGACCTCGGCATCGAGTCGGCGCCTCTGGAGCGGCTGCGCGGACACCTGCTGTCCGTCTCGATCCCCGAGGGCTCCCGGATGCACGGCGTGGAGGTCAGCGAGCTGCGTCTGCCTCCAGGAGCCGCCGTCACCCTCGTCGTCCGCGAAGAAAAATCGTTCGTTCCGCTGCCCTCGACGGTATTGCGCCGGGGCGACGAGCTGCTCGTCGTCGCCACCGACCCGGTCCGCGACGCGGCGGAGCGGCGTCTGCGCGCCGTCGCCCACGGCGGCAAGCTGGCGGGCTGGCTCGGCATGAACGGGGCGAGCAGCTCGCGTTGAGGGCGCGTTCCGTGCCGTTCACGCCCCCTTTCCGTGAAATCCCAGGTGCCCGAGTCCGTGGTGCTCGTTTTCACAGCTGCGGGAGCCGGTGGTCCTTGTAGCATGAGGGCGCACCCTGATCGAACCAACTCTGCCTGACGCAGAGCTGGCGCGACCGTATGGCGGCCGTCGCCACCCACCCGTAGTGGGCGCCGGTATCTACCGCAGTCCGCGCAAGAGGACAGCTCTCGGCGCCCGGGCCCCACCAGGCCCGCGCTACCAGGCGGCAGAAAGGCACGGGCCGTGGGATCCACGGTCACCACCACCGAACCGGAGAAGACCTCGCCGGCCTCTTCCCACCCGGGATACGGACAGTTGCTGCGCACCCGCGGCGCCTGGACCTTCCTGCTCCCCGGTTTCGCGGCGCGCCAGCCGTTCGCGATGCTCACCCTCTCCATCGTGCTGCTCGTGCAGCACACCACCGGCTCGTACGGCGCCGCGGGCGCCGCCGCGGCCGCCACCGGTGTCTCCATGGCCCTGTTCGCGCCGTACAGCGGGCGCCTCGCCGACCGCTACGGCCAGCGCGCCGTGCTGATCCCCGGCGTTGTGGTGCACACGCTGTCCGGCCTGTCGCTGACGGCGCTCGCCCTGGCGCACGCGCCCCTGTGGGCGCTGTTCCTGGCGGCCGTCCCCACCGGCGCCTCGGTGCCGCAGGTCGGTCCGATGGTGCGTGCGCGCTGGGGCGTGAAGCTGCAGGGTTCGCCCCTGATGGCCACCGCGGCGGCGTTCGAGTCGGTCACGGACGAGCTGACGTTCGTCTTCGGCCCGCTGCTGGCGACCGCGCTGTGCACCGCGGTGACACCGGCGGCCGGCCTGGTCACGGAGGGCGCGCTGACCCTCGTCGGCGGTCTGCTGTTCGCCGCGCAGAAGGGCACGCAGCCGCCGGTGACCGGCGAGAGCGGGCACGCGCGCGTGAAGCACGCCTCCGCGCTGCGCGTGCCGGGCGTGCGCGTGCTGGTCGTGACCTTCCTGGGCATCGGGTCCGTCTTCGGCGGCATGCAGGTGGGGCTCGCGGCGTTCACCGAGTCGATCGGCGAGCCCGGCCTGAACGGTGTCCTGTACGGCGTCTTCGCCGCCGGCAACATGCTGTCCGGCGTCGTCTGCGGCGCCATCGCCTGGAAGACCGCTCCCCAGCACCGCCTGGTCGTCGGCTACACGGCGCTCGCGATCGTGGCGTCCGCCCTGTGGACGGCGCACTCGGTGCTGCTGCTCGCCGGACTCGGCCTGCTGGTGGGCGTGTGCATCGCGCCGGCGCTGATCACCGGGTACACGCTGGTCGAGGGCCTGGTCCCGGCCGGCGCGCGCACGGAGGCCTTCACCTGGCTGACCGGCGCGGTCGCGCTCGGACAGGCGGCCGCCGTCACGGTCGCCGGACAGCTGGAGGACCGGCTGTGGGGCGGTGCGGGATTCCTGGTGCCGATGGCCGGCACCGTGCTCGCGCTGGCGACCCTGCTGGCGCTGCGGTCACGGCTGGTCGCGCGGCCGCAGAACCGTACCGTCGCACGTGGCGTCGGTCACCGCGTGCCGGTGACGGTGGACTGATCCCACGGAATACGTCACTATGGACCGTCGTTAGCACTCATTGAGTGAGAGTGCCAGGAGGAAGACAGTGCCGACCTACCAGTACCAGTGCACCGAGTGCGGCGAGGGCCTCGAGGCGGTGCAGAAGTTCACCGACGACGCCCTGACCGAGTGCCCCAACTGCGGTGGCCGCCTGAAGAAGGTGTTCTCCGCGGTCGGCATCGTCTTCAAGGGCTCCGGCTTCTACCGCAACGACTCCCGTGGCTCCACGTCGAGCAGCAGCCCGGCGTCGAAGTCGTCGGGCACGTCGTCGTCCGGCACGTCGTCGTCCGGCACGGCCTCGTCCGAGTCGAAGCCGTCCTCGTCCCCGTCCTCGTCGAGCTCCACCAACAGCTCCGCGGCCTGACCCGCTTCTTCCCCGGACCCTGCCGTCGTACGACGGCAGGGTCTTCGGCGCCTCCTGGGGCCGCTCCCCCACGGCTTCACCGCCCGCTAGTGTGCTGGTCATGGCGAACGCAGAGATCGGCGTAATCGGCGGCTCGGGCTTCTACTCGTTCCTCGACGACGTGACCGAGGTCCAGGTGGACACCCCCTACGGGCCGCCCAGTGACTCCCTGTTCCTCGGCGAGATCGCCGGCCGGCGGGTCGCCTTCCTGCCCCGGCACGGCCGCGGCCACCACCTGCCGCCGCATCGCATCAACTACCGCGCCAACCTGTGGGCGCTGCGCTCGGTCGGCGTCCGGCAGGTGCTCGGCCCCTGCGCGGTGGGCGGGCTGCAGCCCGAGTACGGCCCCGGCACCCTGCTCGTGCCGGACCAGTTCGTGGACCGTACGAAGTCCCGGATGCAGTCGTACTTCGACGGGTTGCCGCTGCCCGACGGCACCGTGCCGAACGTCGTGCACGTCTCCATGGCCGACCCCTACTGCCCCACCGGGCGCGCTGCCGCCCTCAAGGCCGCCCGGGGTCAGGACTGGGAGCCGGTGGACGGCGGAACGCTGGTCGTGGTCGAGGGGCCGCGCTTCTCGACGCGTGCCGAATCGTTGTGGCACCGGGCGCAGGGCTGGTCGGTCGTGGGCATGACCGGTCACCCCGAGGCCGCGCTCGCCCGGGAACTGGAGCTGTGCTACGCGTCGCTGACCCTGGTCACCGACCTCGACGCCGGCGCCGAGACCGGTGAGGGCGTCTCGCACGAGGAGGTGCTGCGGGTGTTCGCGGCCAATGTGGACCGGCTGCGGGGCGTGCTGTTCGACGCGGTGGCGGCACTGCCGGAGACCGGGGCGCGGGACTGTCTGTGCGGGAGCGCGCTCGGCGGAATGGATCCGGGTTTCCCACTGCCGTAGGGCGTTCGGCTTTCGCGAGAAGATCCGGAATTCCCCGTTCGGGTGGGCGGGTTGTCCACAATCCGCCCGTGATCCACCGGCTCCGGCGGGATTCGGCGCGAGGCCTCATCGTGGCATCGCAAACCGAATTCCTCGTCGCAGGCGGTGATTTCCGTGCCTCGGTCCTCGTCCTCGAATCCGTCTCCCATTCCGTCCCCACTGCCCCCTCCGTCCCCTTCATCCCCACCCTCCCCGCTCACTCCGCTTTATCCGCTTTCTCCGCCTCCGCTCCGGCTTCCGCGCCCGCTCGGCACGGACGCCCCGGCGACCTGCGAGGTCCCGCAGTTCCCGCCGGTGCGGGTGCGCGGCGGACGGTATCAACTGCAGCGGCTCGTACGGCAGCGCAGGCGGGCCATCGCGGCCGGCCTCGCGGTGACCGCGGCCGCGCTGGTCGCCGCGGGGCCGCGCACGGAGGCCGACCCACATCACTCGGCAAAGGCCCGGGGCCGCCCGGTCACGGTGCCCGTACGCCGGCAGGCGGCCGTGGACGTGGTGACGGCGCCCGTGCGGATCGCCGACGCGGCCACCGTCCGGCTCCTGCGGCCCGGCGACCGCGTCGACGTCATCGCCGCCGGAGACCCGACCGCCGGGGGTGCCGCACGGGTGCTCGCGCGCGGCGTGCGGGTGACCAAGGTGCCCGAGCCCCTGGAGGACGGGGCCGAGAGCGGGGCGCTGGTCGTGCTGTCGGTGCCGCGCGGCACGGCGGCGCGGCTCGTCGGCGCCGGCGCCACGGCGCGCCTGGCGGTGACGCTGTGCTGAACCGCCTGGAACGCCTTCTCTGCGGATTGCTGTCAGGTCGCACGATCGAACGGCGGGACTGGACACCAGGGCCGCACCGTGCCGTAGGTTGCGGAGCGTTTCGTTCCACACCCTGCGCAGGCAAGGAGAGTCCCCGAGGTGAGCGAGAAGAAGGAACCGAGCGTCTGGCACGGCTTCAAGGCCTTCCTGATGCGCGGCAACGTCGTCGATCTGGCAGTCGCGGTGGTCATCGGCGCGGCCTTCACGAACATCGTGAACTCGGTGGTCAAGGGGGTGATCAACCCGCTGGTGGGCGCGATCGGCACGCAGAACCTGGATCACTACAGTTTCTGCCTGAAGGACCCGTGTGTGGTGAGCGCGGACGGCTCGGTCAAGAGCGGTGTACCGATCCTGTGGGGCTCCGTCCTCGGCGCCACGCTGACCTTCGTGATCACGGCAGCGGTCGTGTACTTCCTGATGATCCTGCCGATGTCGAAGTACCTGGCGCGGCAGGCGGCCCGCAAGGCGGCGAGGGAGGGCACCAGGGAGGTCATCGAGGTGACCGAGCTGGAGGTGCTCAAGGAGATCCGCGACGCGCTGGTCGCGCAGCGTGGATCGGGACACGACGAGCGCTAGCGGCGCCGACGCGGACGGTTCAGAGGTGGTGGGGCGGCTTCTCGTCGAGGAAGCGCTTCAGGTCGGCGGCGCTGCCGTTGTCCGAGCGCTCGCCCCACCCGCGGTCGGTGTCGTCCGAGGACTGCTGGTCCAGGGGGTCGTCGAACACCAGTGCGGGCTTCGGGTCGCGGGGCTCGGATGCGGGGGTGGTGCTCATGCCACAAGGGTACGGCCCCGGTCCACACGCCCACGCTCGTCCGGCGCCCCCGGCGGGAGCCGCTAGCGGACGCGTTCATTGTCTGCTGATGCCGTCACAAGGCCTTCTGGACGCTTTTCTGGTGTGCTGAGAGGCATGACGTCGAGTTCCGCTCCGGCACCCGCCTCCTCGGGCGCACCCCAGTCCTCCGGACCGCTGCGACGGCTCGTCGCGCGCGAACGCGACGAGGCGCACCGGGTCTCCTCGCCGCTGGAGCTCTTCTTCGACCTGTGCTTCGTCGTGGCGATCGCGCAGGCCGGCATGCAACTGGTGCACGCCGTCACCCAGGGCCACGCGGGCGACGGAATCCTCGATTACGCCATGCAGTTCTTCGCCATCTGGTGGGCCTGGATGAACTTCACCTGGTTCGCCTCGGCGTACGACAACGACGACGCGCTCTACCGGGTCGTCACCCTGGTGCAGATCGCCGGCGTCCTGGTGCTGGCCGCAGGCATCTCCCGGGCCTTCCAGCATCACGACTACCTGGGGGTCTGGCTCGGCTACGTGATCATGCGGCTGGCGATGGCCGCGCAGTGGCTGAGGGCCGCGAGATCGGCCGAGGGCGCCGAGAGAACCGTGGCGCTGCGGTACGCGTGCGGCGTGCTCCTGTGCCAGGTCGGCTGGCTCGGGCTGTTGCTGCTGCCCGAGCCCGCGCGGCCCTGGGTGTTCCTGGTGATGGCGATCGCGGAGATGTGCGTGCCGCTGTTCGCCGAGAAGGAGCGCGAGACCTCCTGGCATCCGCACCACATCGCCGAGCGGTACGGCCTGTTCACCATCATCGTGCTCGGCGAGACGGTCGCCGCGGCGACCGGCGCCGTCAAGGGGGCCTTCGACGAGCACAACGCACTGGGCGAGCTGCTGCCGATCGCGGCGGGCGGGCTCCTGATCGTCTTCTCCGCGTGGTGGATCTACTTCGTGGTGCCCATCCACGGCCGCCTCCGCGCCAACGGCCAGGCGTTCCTGTGGGGTTACGGCCACTACCTGATCTTCTCCTCGGCCGCGGCGATCGGTGCGGGCCTGGAGGTGGCCGTGGAACACACGGTTGGCAAGACCCACATCTCCACGCTGTCCGCGGCGGCGGCCGTGACCCTGCCCACGGCGCTGTACCTGCTCGCCGTCTGGGCACTGCACTCGCGGCACTTCAAGGTCGGCATCGCCCAGCAACTGGTGCTGCCGGCCGCGGCGCTGCTGGTGATCTGCTGCACCTTCCTGGGCGACTGGGCCGCGTTCGCGGCGGGGCTGGTGTGCTCGGCCGCGGTCGCGACCGGAGTGACGCTGACGGCGCGCATGGTGAGCCGGGAGCGCACGGTGAGCGCGACCGCTCCCGCCGGCTGACTCCTCGCGGGCGCCTCGGCGGGCGAGACTGGCCTCCATGACAGTTGACGCAATCACGGACGTCGCCGGGGTGCGGGTGGGGCACGCCACCCGCAGCGGGGACGGCTGGCTCACCGGCACCACGGTCGTGCTCGCTCCGGAGGGCGGCGCGGTCGTCGCCGTGGACGTGCGCGGCGGCGGCCCAGGCACCAAGGAGACCGACGCGCTCGACCCGCGCAACGTGGTCCAGCGGGTCGACGCGGTCGTGCTGACCGGTGGCAGCGCCTACGGGCTCGACGCGGCGTCCGGCGTGATGGCCTGGCTGGAGGAGCAGCGGCGCGGAGTGCGGGTGGGGCCGGACCCCGCGCACGTCGTGCCGGTCGTGCCCGCCGCGTGCGTCTTCGACCTGGGGCGCGGAGGGCACTTCGGCGCGCGCCCGGACGCGGCGACGGGGCGTCGGGCGGTGGAAGCCGCGGCGGCGAGTACGCCGGGCGCCCCGGTGGTGCAGGGGTGCGTCGGGGCAGGGACGGGCGCCGTGGCGGGGCGCGTCAAGGGCGGCGTGGGCACCGCCAGCACGGTACTCGACTCGGGGATCACCGTGGCCGCGCTGGTGGTGGTGAACGCCGCGGGGTCGGTGATCGAGCCCGGGACGGGGGCGCTGTACGGGGAGTTGTGCCAGGGGCGGGTGGAGTATCCCGAGGAGCGCGTGCACGAAGCCGCGCGCCGGCGGCTCGACGAAAGCGCCGCCAAGAACGCGCCGCCTCCGCTCAACACGACGTTGGCGGTGGTCGCGACCGACGCGAGCCTCTCCAAGGCGCAGGCGCAGAAGCTGGCGGGCACCGCCCACGACGGGATCGCGCGCGCCGTACGACCGGTGCACCTCATGAACGACGGCGACACGGTGTTCGCGCTGGCGACCGGGGCGCACCCGCTCTCCGAGCACCCGCTGGAGCTCAACGGCATCCTCGCTGCCGGTGCGGATGCGGTGACGCGCGCGATCGTGCGGGGCGTACGCGCCGCCGAGTCGGTCGACGGACCCGGCGGAGTGTGGCCGTCGTACGGGGAGTTGTACGGGGCGAGGTACGGGGCGAGGTAGGGGGCCGGGGGCAAGGCAGGGGGTGCGGGCCGGGCGAGTGCGGCGGACCGGAGTCGGGGCGGAGCGACCGTCGCGCTCCCGGGCTTGAATTGTCGCGGTTCTGTCACGTGATGGCGTTCATGCGGATCTGGAGGGAACCTTCCCCGGCGCCGGTGCCCTCCTTCTTCACGCATGGGAACGGATCACGCACATCACACGAACCTGGAGCAGCCTGTGACAACGCCGGACATCGCAGCGCGGCGCGTACTGGGGGCCTGTGCCGCCCTGGTGGTCGGCAGCCTCACCCTGACCGCCTGCGGTGGCAGCGCCAACGCCACCGGCGACGGCAAGGACGGCAAGAACTCTCCCAAGACGTCCACGGCGAAGATCGCGATCTCGGCCAAGGACGGTTCGACCGACGCGTCCATCAACGCGACCGGCGTGAAGGTCAGTGACGGCAAGCTGACCGACGTGAAGATGACCGTGTCGGGGACGGGGCAGACCGTGTCCGGGGCGATATCGGCGGACGGCGGCAGCTGGAAGCCGAAGCAGCAGCTGGAGCGCGGGACGAAGTACGAGATCGACGCGACCGCGAAGGACGCCGACGGGCGCACCGCGGCGGCCAACTCCATCTTCACCACCGTGACGACGGCGAACAGCTTCATCGGCACCTACACGCCGGACAACGGCAGCACGGTCGGGGTCGGCATGCCGGTGTCGTTCACGTTCGACAAGTCGATCACCGACAAGAAGGCCGTGCAGTCGCACATCACGGTCAACTCCAGCAGCGGCCAGCAGGTGGTCGGCCACTGGTTCGGGGACCGGCGGCTGGACTTCCGGCCGCAGGACTACTGGAAGGCCGGCTCCAGGGTCACGATGCAGATCGCCCTGGACGGCGTCCAGGGCGCGAAGGGCGTCTACGGGGTACAGAAGAAGACCGTCTCCTTCACCATCGGGCGGTCACAGGTCTCCACGGTCGACGCCAACACCCAGACCATGACCGTCGTACGGGACGGCAAGACCGTCAAGACGATTCCGATCTCCACCGGCAGCCCGCAGCACACCACCTACAACGGGCAGATGGTGATCTCCGAGAAGTTCACACAGACCCGCATGGACAGCCGGACGGTCGGCCTCGGCGGCGAGTACAACATCCCGGACGTACCGCACGCGATGCGCCTGACGGACTCCGGCACCTTCATCCACGGCAACTACTGGTACAACCAGGGCAACCCGCCCTTCGGCCGCGAGGGCACCAGCCACGGCTGCGTCGGCATGGCCGACGTACAGGGCGCGCAGGGTGCCACACCCGCCAAGTGGTTCTACGACAACACGCTCGTCGGGGACGTCGTCATCGTGAAGAACTCCCCGGACACGACGGTGGCCCCGGACAACGGGCTCAACGGCTGGAACATGTCGTGGAGCGCCTGGACTGCCGGAAGTGCCGCCTGAGCGGCGGTTTTTGACACCACGTGGGGCCGTGCGGGAACTCTTCGCACGGCCCGCACGTTTTCCCGGCGTACGTTTTCTCGGTTCCCGGACATGATGTCCGACCGAGGGGCTACGGTATGCACCCACAAGGTGACATGCAGCAACGCCGGGAGATACCTTGAGCGTTCCGTACGAGACGGCAGCGTACGAACCAGCCGAGTCGCCCGAGTCTCCCGAGGAGCATCTCGAGCGACTCCTCGGCCGTGCCCTGAACTCCTTCGAGCTGCCCGACGAGGTCGTACGGCAGCTCGACTGCTCGCTGGCGCACGACAGTTCGCTGCACTCCGCGTATCACAGCGCGGGGCGGCACCGGGAGACGTACCGGCACACCTGGTTGCTCGCCGACGGCTCCGCGGTCACGCTGTGGGAGCTCGTGCACAACCCCACGCCGGGCGGCGCCCCGGAGAGCGAGGTGTACGCCGACGAGGAGGAGCTGGAGACGGCCACGGCACGGCTCGGGATGCCGCCGGAGACCCCGGAGTTCGAGCTGCCCGCACTGAGTCGGCTGTGGGCGATCCCGGAGCCCCGGCACATATTCGCCTCCGACGGTTCGGCGGACCACGCGCGCCGGCTTCTGCGCCGCGCGGAGAATCCGGACCGGCCCGGTGCAAAGACGGCGGCGCTGCTGGCGACGGCGACGGCGCACGAGATCACGCAGGCGTTCGGCCGCCCGGGGCGCGCCGGGCGCGCGGGACTGAGCTACGCGCTGTACGAGCACGCGTTCCTGCTGCCGGACGGCAGCGAGGTCTCCCTGTGGGAGGTCGAGCACACGGCGACGCCGGACGGGCGGCACATGTGCGAGGTGTACATGTCGGAGGACGCGGCCCGGGACGCCATGGAGCGGCGCGCGGCGCGCCAGGCATAGCGCGCGGCGAGCGGGCGGGTGCCGGCGCTTGTCCGGTCAGTGATCGCCGAGTCGCCGTATCAGCCCGGCGAAGGCGTCCTGTTCCGCGGGGGTCAGTTCCACCTTCTCCAGCGCGGGGCCGGCCTGCGGCTGGGACGGGAGGAAGGGCAGGTGAGCAGCCCGAAGCTCTCGCAGGGCCTCCGCACGGAAGCGGCGCAGCAGGCGTATGACGCCGATCGCCCACGCCACGCCGGCCAGGGCGAGGACGGCCGCGCCGGCCAACTGGAGAGTCGAGACATGCTCTGGCATACGCCCCAGTACACACCACAGTCCGGGACTTTGGTCCCGGACCGTGACGTATCTCGCAGGTGCCGTGAACAACTCACAGCGCGCCAAAGGGACAAGGCGTGGCGAAGGTGGTGCGGTGCTCAGGCCGCCACGGGCTGCTTGGTGTCCTTGGTCGTGGTGGTCTCGTTCCTGGCGGGGTCGGCGGCCGTGCTCTCCGGGGTCTGCTTGCGCATGCCCTTGAGGAGGACGACCAGGGCCGTGGTGGCGCAGACGCCGGCCGCGATGGCGATGAGGTAGAGGAACGGGTTGCCGATCAGCGGGATCACGAAGATGCCGCCGTGCGGAGCGCGCAGGGTGGCGCCGAAGGCCATCGACAGGGCGCCGGTGAGTGCGCCGCCGACCATCGCCGAGGGGATCACGCGCAGCGGGTCGGCCGCCGCGAACGGGATGGCGCCCTCGGAGATGAAGGAGGCGCCCAGGACCCAGGCGGCCTTGCCGTTCTCGCGCTCGGTCTGCGTGAACAGCCTGCCGCGCACGGTGGTGGCGAGGGCCATCGCCAGCGGCGGGACCATGCCGGCCGCCATCACCGCGGCCATGATCTTCATCGCGGAGTCGCTGGGGTTGGAGACCGCGATGCCGGCAGTGGCGAAGGTGTAGGCGACCTTGTTGACCGGGCCGCCGAGGTCGAAGCACATCATCAGGCCGAGCAGGGCGCCGAGCAGGATCGCGTTGGTGCCGGTGAGGCCGTTCAGCCAGTCGGTGAGACCCCTCTGCGCGCTGGCGATGGGCTTGCCGATGACGACGAACATCAGGAATCCGACGATCGCCGAGGAGATCAGCGGGATCACCACCACCGGCATGATGCCGCGCAACGCAGGGGGGATCCGCACCTTCTGGATGGCCATCACCACGCCACCGGCGATCAGACCGGCCGCGAGGCCGCCGAGGAAGCCCGCGTTGATGGTCAGTGAGATCGCGCCGCCGACGAAGCCGGGGACCAGGCCGGGCCGGTCGGCCATGCCGTAGGCGATGTAGCCGGCCAGGACCGGGACCAGGAAGCCGAAGGCCACGGCGCCGATCTGGAACAGCAGGGCGCCCCAGCTGTCGGCCTGGGTCCACACGAAGTGGTCCATCACCGACGGCGCCTTGTTGATCTTGTAGCCGCCGATCGCGAAGCCCAGGGCGATGAGGAGGCCGCCCGCGGCGACGAACGGAACCATGTAGCTCACGCCGCTCATCAACCACTTGCGGAGCCTGGTGCCGTAGCCCTCGGTGGAGTCGCCCGCGCGCTCGACCGGCGTACCGCCCGACGCGGGCGACGGTGCGCTCCTCTCGCCGCGCGCCGCCTTCGCGCGCACCTCCGTGATGAGTTCCGCGGGGCGGTTGATGCCCGCCTTCACTCCGACGTCGAGGGTCGGCTTGCCGGCGAAGCGGTCCTTGTCGCGTACGGGGACGTCGTGCGCGAAGATCACGGCGTCCGCCGCCGCGATCACCGCCGGGTCCAGCCGGGTGAAGCCGGCCGAGCCCTGTGTCTCGACGACGAGTTCGACGCCCGCCTCGCGTCCCGCGTTCTCCAGGGACTCGGCCGCCATGTAGGTGTGCGCGATGCCGGTCGGGCAGGAGGTGACGGCGACGATACGGAAGGGGCGTCCGCCGGAGTCCGCAGCGGAGCCGGCGCCCGCGGGGGTCGTCTGCGCCGGGGCGGATGCGCCCGGCGCCTGCGCCGTGGTGCCCGCCGCGGCGTCGGCGGAGGCCGCCACCGACGCCGCAGCGGAGTCTTCGGATGCGCCCGCGACGCTCGCAGCGCCCACGGCGCCCTGCGGGGCGCCCTGAGCAACGCCCGCCGCAGTGTTCGCGCCCGCGCTCACCTCCACGCCCTCGGCGCTCGCCGCGCGGCCCGCGCCCTCGCTCACGCCAGTGCTCTCCTCGGAAGACGTCGGCGCCTGCGCCGTACTCGGCGTCTCGTCCCCGCGGATCAGCGCCGCCGCCGTCTCCGCGTCGGCCACCGCGCGCAGCGCCGAGGTGAAGTCGGAGTTCATCAGCTGGCGGGCCAGTGAGGAGAGGATCGTGAGGTGGGCGTCGTCGGCACCGGCCGGAGCCGCGATCAGGAAGATCAGGTCGGCCGGGCCGTCCGCGGCGCCGAAGTCGATGCCCGCGGCGCTGCGGCCGAAGGCGAGGCTCGGCTCGGTGACATGGGCGCTGCGGCAGTGCGGTATGCCGATGCCGCCGTCGAGGCCGGTCGGCATCTGCGCCTCACGGGCGGCCACGTCGGCGAGGAAGCCCCCCAGGTCGGTCACCCGGCCCTGGGCAACCATGCGCTCGGCGAGGGCGCGCGCCGCCGCTTCCTTGCTGTCGGCGGACAGGTCGAGATCGACCAGGTCCGCGGTGATCATGTCGCTCATCGCGGGCTCCTATGCACGCGTATCGCCCGGGGAGAGGGGTGGGCGAAAAGGGGGACGGGGGTGCGGTGGGGGGATGAGGTGGTGCGGGAGGCGAGGCCGGGGAAACCCTGCCTCCCCGGGGCGGTACGGCGGCTGTGCCGGCCGCGCCACCCGGGGGCAGCGGCCAGTAACGGGGAGCCTCGCCGCTTCGAGGCAGGCCGGGTGGACGCGTCCTGGGCTGCGGACGCGGTGCAAGCGCCCTGCCGCCGGGTGCCGGGGCGGGGGCCGCGGAGCGCGAAGGCGTTCATGACGCCGGCTCCGTCAGTTCGCGGTCGAGCGGGATCTCGGCCGTGACGGTCACCGCCGACGGATCCAGGTCGGCGGGGGTCGGCATGACGCTGCCGGGGAGCTGGACGGCGGCGGCTCCGTGGGCGACGGCGGACGCGAGGGCCTCGGGGCCGGTGCCGCCGGCGGTCAGGAAACCGGCGAGGGAGGAGTCGCCGGCGCCGACGTTGCTGCGGACGGCGTCCACCCGCGCGGTGGCGAACCATGCGCCCGCGTCCTCCACGAGGAGCTGCCCGTCGGCGCCGAGGCTCGCGAGCACGGCGCGCGCGCCCATGCCGCGCACCTCCTCGGCCGCCTTCAGCGCGTCGCCCACGGTCGCCAGGGGGCGCCCGACGGCTTCCGCGAGTTCCTCGGCGTTCGGCTTCACCACGTCGGGCCGCGCGCGCAGCGCCTCCAGCAGCGCACGCCCCGAGGTGTCCAGCGCGATACGCGCGCCCCCAGCGTGCGCCCGCGTGACGACGTCGGCGTACCACGAGGGCGCGAGCCCCCGGGGCAGGCTGCCGCAGCACGCGATCCAGTCGGCGTCGCGGGACTGCTCGCGCACGGTGTCCAGGAGGAGCTCCTGCTCGGACTCCGAGAGCTCGGGCCCCGGCGCGTTGATCTTCGTGAGTACCCCGTCCGACTCCGCGAGCGCGATGTTCGAGCGGGTGGCTCCGGCGATCGGGACCGGCGCGACCTCGATGCCCTGCGCGTCGAGCAGGTCGGCGATGAGCGCCCCCGGCGCACCACCCAGAGGCAGAACGGCGACCGTGCGCCGGCCGCCGGCCGCGACGGCGCGCGAGACGTTCACACCCTTGCCGCCGGGGTCCATGCGCTCGGTCTCGGCACGGATGACCTCGCCGCGCTTCAGGGCCTGGACCTCGTAGGTGCGGTCGAGGGAGGGGTTGGGGGTGACGGTGAGGATCATGCGCGCACTACTTCCGTGCCGCCGCGCTCGATCGCGGCGGCGGCTTCCGGGCTCAGCCCGTTGTCGGTGATCAACAGGTCCACGTCGCTCAGGTCACCGAAGCGGGCGAAGTGCTCCTGGCCGTGCTTGGCGGAGTCGGCCAGCAGCACCACGCGCCGGGCGGCGGCGACCGCGGCCCGCTTGACCGCGGCCTCGGCGAGGTCCGGGGTGGTCAGGCCGTGCTCGGCGGAGAAGCCGTTCGCCGCCACGAACAGCACGTCGGCGCGGATCTCGCCGTACGCGCGGAGCGCCCAGGCGTCCACGGCGGCGCGCGTACGGTGCCGTACGCGCCCCCCGACCAGGTGGAGCTGGATGCCCGGATGGTCGGCGAGGCGGGCGGCGATGGGCAGGCTGTGCGTGACGACGGTCAGGGTGGCCTCGAGCGGGATCGCGGCGGCGACCCGGGCGACCGTGGTGCCGGCGTCGAGGATCATCGTGCCCTCGGTCGGCAGTTCGCCGAGGGCCGCCTTGGCGATGCGGTCCTTCTCGTCGGCTGCGGTGGACTCGCGCTCGGTGAGGTCCGGTTCGAAGTCGAGGCGGCCGACCGGGATGGCACCGCCGTGCACCCGGCGGACGAGGCCGGCGCGGTCGAGGGCCTTCAGATCGCGGCGGATCGTTTCCGCCGTGACCTGGAACTCCTCGGCGAGCGACAGCACGTCCACCCGGCCGCCGTCACGTGCGAGCCGGAGGATCTCCTGCTGCCGTTCCGGTGCGTACATCTCGTTGGCCTCCGCCTGGCTGTCCGTTCACTTCTGAGTGATGCCCGAACGTGTGGTTTCGGTCTGAGGCTACGCCCGGATTTCCGGAAAGTAAACAGGTTCGGACTTCAACCGGGCGTGATCGGACTTCCGGGAGTGTCCGGAACAGCAGAGGGGCCCGGCACCATGTCGTGCCGGGCCCCTGTCGTGCCCGGTCAGGGCACCAGTTCCGGTTCCCGCCCCAGTGCGGGCAGCTCCGCTTCGGCGTCCTCCTCATGGTGCGCCGGCCGCTTCGGCAGGGCGGACATCAGCAGGAAGATCGCGCCCATGATCCCGGCGACCCACCACAGGGCGTGCTGGAAGGCGTGCACGAAGGCCGGGCCGACCTGGGCCGGGGCCAGCCGGTCGCCGATCTCACCGAAGAAGACCACCGACACGAGCCCCAGGCCGAGCGCGTTGCCCATCTGCTGCACCGTGTTGATCAGTCCGGACGCGGACCCGGCGTGCTCGCGCGGCACCTCCGACAGCACCGCGTCCGTCAGCGGGGCGACGATCAGCCCCATCCCGGCACCCATCACGACCAGCGGCAGGGCCATCTGCCAGGAGGCGATGGCGAGGCCGTACCGGTGCGCCTCCCAGAGGTAGAGCAGTACGCCCGCGGCCATGACCAGCGCGCCCGCCTGGAGCACCTTCCGCCCGAACCTCGGGACGAGCTTCTGCACCGACATCCCGGCCGCCGTCGACACCGCGAGGGAGAACGGCACACCGGTCAGCCCGGCCCGCAGCGGCGTCCAGCCCAGGCCGATCTGCATGTACAGCGTCCAGACCAGGAAGAAGATGCCGAGCGCGACCCCGAAAACGGTCTGCACGGCGATGCCCGCGGCGAAGCTCTTCACCCGGAAGAGGGACAGTTCGACGAGCGGGGAACCGTCCCTGGCCGCCTTCCGTTTTTCGTACGACACCAGCGCCGCGAAGACGACGAGCGCGCCGGCCATGCAGAGGTACCCCCACAGCGGCCAGCCCAGCTCGCGGCCGCGGGTGAGCGGGTAGAGCAGCATCAGCAGGCCCAGCGAGACCAGGGCGACACCGACGAGGTCCAGTTTCAGCGCCTTGGGGGCCTTCGATTCGGTGATGAAACGGCGTCCGAGCAGCCAGGCCAGGATGCCGACGGGGAGGTTGATGAGGAAGATGGGCCGCCATTCGAGCCCGAAGAGGTTCCACTCCGTCAGGAGAGCGCCGAGCAGCGGTCCGGAGACCGCGCCCAGGCCGACGATCGCGCCGAACAGGCCGAACACCTTGCCGCGTTCATGGGCCGGGAAGGTGGCGTGCACGATCGACAGCACCTGCGGCACCATCATCGCCGCCATACCGCCCTGCAGGATGCGGGAGGCGACCAGCATCTCCGGGTTCGCGGCGAAGCCGCACAGGGCGGAGGCGAGGGTGAAGCCGCCGATACCGAGCAGGAACAGCCGTTTGCGGCCATGGATGTCGCCGAGACGTCCGCCGGTGATGAGGGCTGCGGCGAAGGCAAGGGCGTAGCCCGCGGTTATCCACTGGATCTGGCTGACCGACGCGTGGGCGCTCCGCTGGATGGACGGGATGGCGATATTGACGATCGTCACGTCGACCAGGTCCATGAAGGCGGCGGCCATGACGATGGTCAGGGCCAGCCAGCGGGTTCGGTCGGGGGTGGGTTCGGGCAGCGCCGTGGCGCTGGGTGCGGTCTCCTGGGTGCCGGTCGTCCGGGGCTTGTCGTGCCCCGCGGCGGGGCCGCTGATCGACGCGGTTTCGCGCCCCTGGAGTGTCTTGTCGTCGCCGTGGGTCATGCGCTCAAGGTAGGAGGCCATTAGGTCAGATCGTGTCCTACTTGTGCGGCATCCTCGTACTCATGACGACAGACACCCCGGCACGGCTGTTGCAGCTCCTCTCCCTGCTCCAGACCCCCCGTGAGTGGCCCGGCGGTGAGCTGGCCGAGCGGCTCGGGGTGTCCCGGCGTACCGTGCGGCGGGACATCGACCGGTTGCGGGAGCTGGGCTATCCCGTGCAGGCCAGCAAAGGGGCCGACGGCGGATACCGGCTGGTCGCCGGCAAGGCGCTGCCGCCGCTGGTGCTGGACGACGAGGAGGCGGTGGCGATCGCGGTGGGGCTGCGGGCCGGTGCCGGGCACGCGGTGGAGGGCGTGGACGAGGCGTCCGTACGGGCCCTGGCCAAGCTGGAGCAGGTACTGCCGGCCCGGCTGCGCCACCGGGTGTCCACGCTCCAGGCCGCGACGACACCGCTGACCAGTGGGGACGGGCCGACCATCGCGCCGGAGACGCTGACCGTGATGGCCTCCACGGTGGCGGGGCACGAGCGGCTGAGGTTCGCCTACCGCGACAAGGACGGCAGCGAGTCACGGCGGCTGACCGAACCGCACCGACTGGTGTCGACCGGGCGCCGGTGGTACCTCGTCGCCTACGACCTCGACCGCGCCGACTGGCGGACCTTCCGGGTGGACCGGGTGAGCGAGCCGTTCGCGACCGGAGTCCGCTTCGCGCCACGGGAGTTGCCGGCCGGAAGCGCGGCGGAGTACCTGCGGCAGTCCATCCACCGGCGGCAGGAGACGTACGGGTTCGAGGTGCGGTTCGCCGCGCCGGCGGAGCAGGTCTCCGCGCGCCTGTCGGCGTGGCTCGGGGTACCGGAGGACGACGGCGCGGGCGGTTGCGTGCTGCGGGGCACCTCCGGTGATCCGCTGGAGTGGCTGGCGGTGCGGCTGGCGATGACGGGGTACGAGTTCACGGTCGGAGGGCCGAGTGAACTGGCGGAAAACATAAGGGAGTTGGGCGGTCGACTGAGTCGGGCCGGGGGCGGGTGAACTCGAGGAGGCCGCCGAGGCAGGGTCGTTCGGTGACGGACTAGGGCCTGGCGTTGCTCCAGCCGAAGTCCCGCAGGGACGCGAGGTTGCGCAGCGCCAGGGCCGCGGGGCCTTCCGGACCGGTGGGCGGGGAGGAGGTGGCGGCCCAGGACTCCACGGCCACGCGGACGGCGGCGCCGGCGACGGCCGCGGCGAAACGGAGGTCGGGGGTGACCGGTGCGGGGGGTATGGGTTCCGGGGCAAGGTTGTTGCGCCCACCAGGGCGCCCATCGCACCCGTCGCGCCTATCGCACCCATCGTGCTCACCGTGCCCGTAAGCGCCAGTTGACGCGATCCGGTTCGCGAGGATCTCGGCCAGGGTCTGCTCGGACGCCTGGCAGACCTCTGCCCAGACCTTGCGCAGGGCGGGGCTGGCGTCGGCCAGGCGGATCAGGGTGCGGACCCATTCCCAGGACGCCGCCGAGACACCGACACCGGGGGTGAAAGTGTGCCGTACGGCGTGCTCCAGGGCCTCGGGAACACCGAGGTGGGCCGGGGCCGAGCGGACCGCTTCCGTCCAGCGCTGGGCGCCCGCCCCGTAAAGGGGGGCCACCGCTTCCTCCTTGGTGGCGAAGTAGCGGTAGAAGGTGCGCGGCGCGATGCCGGCGGCCTGTGCGATGTCCTCGGCGCGGGTCGCCCGCAGGCCCTGGCGGACGAACAGGGCGGCCGCCGCCCGGGCGATCTCCGTGCGGGTCTCGGCCTTCCGGCGTTCGGTCAGTGAGACCGGCGCGGAGGCGGAAGGCGGCTGGTGGGCGGTGCCGGGGGTGGTACTGGGGTTGGTGCCGGGGGTGGTGCTCACTCCGGCAGGCTATGCCCATGTGGCAGAATCTGCCATCCGACGGTCCACCCCGGGGTTCAGGTACGGGGTGGGCCGTCGTTCCAGGATGTCCGAGTGCCCCCACCGGCCCACCACCCGTGCAGACTTGAGTCTCCCGCAAGGGGAGACCGGAAGGTGGGCTCATGCACGGCGGCACCTCTCACTCGCACGGCGACACCTCTCACTCCGGCGTCTCGCACTCCGGCGTCTCGTACTCCATCGGTGAGCTGGCCCGGCGTACCGCGCTGTCGGTCAAGACGATCCGCTTCTACTCGGATCAGGGTCTCGTGGTGCCGGCGAGCCGTACCCCGGCCGGTTACCGCCGCTACGGACCCGAGGCGGTCGCCCGGCTGGCGCTCGTACGCACGCTGCGCGAACTCGGCCTCGGCCTGGATGTGATCCGGCGGATCGTGGACCGGCCGCTGTCCCTCGGCCGGGTCGCGGCGGAGCAGGCTGCCGCACTGGACGTGCAGATCAGTGTGCTGCGCCTGCGCCGGGCGGTGCTGTCCGCCGTGGCGGCCAGGCGTGACCCGACCCTCGAGGAGATGGAGCTCATGCACCGGTTGGCGACCCTGTCCGAAGCGGAACGGCGACGCCTGATCGACGGTTTCCTGGACGCCGTATTCGAGGCGCCGCTCCGGCCCTCCCCGGCCGAAGTACCCGAGCCGTCCGAGGTGCCCGGCCCCTCCCCGGCCGACGTGTCCCACCGGGCCGAGGCCGGGCTTCGGCGTTCTCTCACCCCCGAGTTGCCCGACAACCCGGCCGAGGAGCAGGTGACGGCATGGGTGGAGCTGGCCGAGCTGTCGCTGGACGACGGGTTCCGTGCGGCCGTACGAGGCCTGGTCCAGGAGCAGGCCAGAAACCGGCGCGGGGCCGAGGGCGGAGTCGGCATGCCGCCCGTGCCGGATGTCGTCGCTGTCGCCCGGGATGTCGTGGACCACGCCCTGGCCTCCGGTACCAGGCCCGAGGCACCGGAAGCGGACCCCGTCGTCGCGGCCCTCGTCACCCGGTGTGCCCGCGCCTGCGGGCACGCCGGCCCCGCCGAGCCGCACGCATGGCTGGTCCAACGCCTCGAAGCCGCGCGCGAACCCCGCAGGGACACCTATCTCCGCCTGCTGGCCCTCGTCAACGGCTGGCCGGCCCCGGAGCCGGTGACCCCGGTGATCGACTGGGCGGCCGCAGCGCTGCGCGCGCGGGTGGTGGCCTGATGACAACGTTCGGACAGGGATGGCCGGTTGATGGGCGCGGTCCGGGGGACCCGCAACTCACCTGCGATCAGGCACATACGGACGGGGGCACACCTGGACACACATGAAGCCGGGCCCCGGCACCCGGGGGGGATGGGTGCCGAAGCCCGGCTGGGAAGGTCCCGGCGCCGGGGGGGATGTGCGTCGGGACCTGGCTGTGTGGCTCGGGTCGTACGGGTGGGCGCGTGGGGTCGGCCCGTCTGCGCGGTGCGTGGGGAGTGCGGTTCCGAGGCCTGGCTGCTGTGGGGCCCGGAAGGGTTGTTCCCGCGGGCCCGGGAGTTGAAGCGATGGGACCGCGCCATGTTTGCGCCGCCTTCCGTCACCGGCGTGCGCTCCCTCAGGCACCGTACGCCCACAGGCACCACAGGTTGCCGACCGCCGCGCCCCGCCTCACCCCACAGGCAACCCCCTCACAGCACCGGCACGGCACGGGCACGGGCCCGCACCGACACCGGCACGCCGCAACTTCCTTACGCCGCCGCGTCGAAGCCGGTCTGGCGGGCCAGCTTCTTCAGTTCGAGCAGAGCGTGCTTCTCGATCTGGCGGATGCGTTCGCGGGTCAGGCCGTGCTCCTTGCCGACCTCGGTCAGGGTGCGCTCGCGGCCGTCCTCGATGCCGTACCGCATCTTGATGATGGAGGCCGTGCGCTGGTCCAGGCGGCCGATCAGGTCGTCCAGTTCCTCGCTGCGGAGCAGGGTGAGCACCGACTGCTCGGGCGAGATCGCGGACGTGTCCTCCAGCAGGTCGCCGAACTGGGTCTCGCCCTCGTCGTCCACCGACATGTTCAGCGAGACCGGGTCGCGGGCCCAGTCGAGGACGTCGATGACGCGCTCCGGGCTGGCGCCCAGCTCCGCAGCGATCTCCGCGGGCTCCGGGTCGCGGCCGTGCTCACGGTTGAACTCCCGCTGCACGCGGCGGATACGGCCCAGCTCCTCCACCAGGTGGACGGGGAGCCGGATGGTGCGGGACTGGTCGGCGATGGACCGGGTGATGGCCTGACGGATCCACCAGGTGGCATACGTCGAGAACTTGAAGCCCTTGCGGTAGTCGAACTTCTCGACCGCGCGCACCAGGCCGGCGTTGCCCTCCTGGATCAGGTCGAGCAGGGGCAGACCGCTACGCGGGTAGCGCCGGGCCACCGCCACGACCAGGCGGAGGTTGGAGCGGATGAAGACGTCCTTCGCCCGCTCACCGGCGGCCACCAGGGCCTCCAGCTCCTCGCGGGAGGCGTCCGCGGCCGACTCCTCCTCACCGTCGAGGATCTGCTGCGCGAAGACACCCGCCTCGATGGTCTGGGACAGCTCGACCTCCTTGGCGGCGTCGAGCAGCGGCGTGCGCGCGATCTCATCGAGGTACATGCCGACCAGGTCGCGGTCCGCGATCTCGCCGCCATGGGCGCGAACACTGCTTGCCGAGTCGACCGTCTCGCCGGTGGCGGACTGACGACGGGCGACGGCACGGGTTGCCATGCGTGCTCCCTTGCGATGGTGGGCTGGCGGGTGGTCCTGCTGAACGCTCGGCATCGGGGGAGGGTCTGTGGCGACTCTCTCCGAGTGCCCTGCATCCGTGGGAAACAACGACTGGAATCCGGACAGAATTCCCAACCCGTCCCCCAATTTTTCTGATCATGCAGTACCCTGTCCGCCACGCGGGGAGGCCAGATGCCGACGGAACGCACAGAGGTGCAGGTCAGGCCGGGAGCCGAGGGGGATCTCGACTCCCTCACGGCGATCTACAACCACTACGTACGCGAGACGGCGATCACTTTCGATACCGCGATCTTCACTCCGGAAGAGCGCCGCCCTTGGCTGCTCTCCCACCCGGAAGACGGCCCGCACCGCCTGATGGTTGCCACGGACGCGCGGTATGAATCTGGTACAGCGGCGCGAAGCGCCTCGTTGAGGGGTGGCGGCCGGGAGACGGGTGGGCAGATTCTGGGCTACGCCACATCCAGCCCTTACCGGCCGAAGCCCGCGTACGTCACATCCGTGGAGGTCTCGGTCTACGTCGCCCCGGATGCCGGCCGTCGCGGGATCGGGTCGCTCCTCTACGACGCCCTGTTCAAGTCCCTGGGTGACGAGGACGTGCACCGCGCCTACGCCGGGATCGCCCAGCCCAACGAGGCCTCCGAGCGGCTGCACGCCCGCTTCGGCTTCCGGCATGTCGGCACGTACCGCGAGGTCGGCCGCAAGTTCGGCCGCTACTGGGACGTGGCCTGGTACGAGAAGGAGCTGTGATCCACGGCGCCCTCACTCGCCCTCACTCGCCATCACTCACCCTCACTCGCCCTCATCCGAACTGCACGGACCGCTTCGCCATTCCCATCCAGAACCCGTCGATCACCGACTTCTGCGCATCCAGCTCGCCCCCGGCCTCCGCCGCGCCCATGGTGACGAAGAGCGGGGCGAAGTGTTCGGTGCGCGGGTGGGCGTAGCGGCCGGCCGGGGCCTTGTCCAGGAAGTCCAGCAGGGCGTCCCAGTCCCGGGCCTCCAGGGCGCGGCGGCCCCAGTCGTCGAACTCGGAGGACCAGCTGGGGACGCCGTGGCCCGCGTACCGCAGGGCGGCGAGGTTGTGGGTGAAGAAGCCGGAGCCGACGATCAGCACGCCCTCGTCGCGCAGCGGCGCGAGCCTGCGGCCGATGTCCATCAGGCGCACCGGGTCCAGCGTGGGCATGGATATCTGCAGGACGGGGATGTCGGCGGCGGGGAACATCTCGACGAGGGGGACGTAGGCGCCGTGGTCGAGGCCGCGGTCGGGGATGTCCTGGACGGGGGTGCCGGGGGCGCGCAGCAGCTTGCGGACGGACTCGGCGAGCCCGGGCGCGCCGGGGGCGGCGTACTGCACCCGGTAGTAGTGCTCGGGGAAGCCCCAGAAGTCGTACACGAGGGGGACGGTCTCCACCGCGCCCAGCGCGAGCGGGGCCTCCTCCCAGTGGGCGGAGACCATCAGGATCGCCTTCGGCCTGGGCAGGCCCGCGGACCAGGCGGCGAGCTGGCCGGGCCAGACGGGGTCGTCGGCGAGCGGCGGGGCGCCGTGGCTGAGGTACAGGGCGGGCATGCGCTCCGGGCTGCTGGTGGACATGGCGGCGACTCCCGTGGGCCGAGTTTGCTTTAACTCTCAAGTTCTGCGCTCAACCGTACGCCCGACTTGTTCAACTTTCAAGGAGCTGCCTCGTACAGTGGGACCCATGAACACGGCATCCGACTCCGCCGCACGGCCCCGCTGGCTCACCAACGAGGAACAGCGCATCTGGCGTGCCTACCTGCACGCCACCACCCTGCTGGAGGACCACCTCGACCGGCAGCTGCAGCGCGACGCGGGCATGCCGCACATCTACTACGGCCTGCTCGTCGGCCTCGCCGAGGCCCCTCGCCGCCGGCTGCGGATGACCGAACTGGCGATGCAGGCGAAGATCACCCGCTCCCGGCTGTCGCACGCGATCGCGCGGCTGGAGAAGAACGGCTGGGTGCGCCGCGAGAACTGCCCCTCCGACAAGCGCGGCCAGTTCGCGGTGCTCACCGACGAGGGCGCCGAGGTGCTGGCGCGCGCCGCGCCCGGCCATGTGGCGGCCGTACGGCAGGCGCTGTTCGAGCGGCTCAGCCCCGAACAGCAAAAGGCCCTCGGCGCGATCATGGAGATCGTCGCCGAGGGCCTCCAGCCCGATGAAGCGGGTGCGGACCTGCCCTGGCTCCGCTAGATCAGCGCACGGCCACGCTGGATCAGTACACGGCCACGTGCCGTACGGCCGGTCAGTGGGCCACCACCGGCACCGGCACCTCGTCCTCGACGCCCTCGCCGGAGATCACCTCGGTGGTGCCCGGGCGGCCGGCGTTGACGAAGGTGAAGGCGATCAGGGCGGCGAGGCCCAGGATGCCGACGGCGAACCAGATCGCCGCGGTGTAGCCGTGCACCAGGCCCTGCAGCTGGACCAGTTGCTGCTGCGGCTTGGCGGCCGCACCGGCGATGTGGTCCTTGACGTACGACGTCGTCGCGGAGGCGGCGATCGTGTTCAGCAGGGCGGTGCCGATCGCGCCGCCCACCTGCTGCGAGGTGTTGACCATCGCGGAGGCGACGCCCGCGTCCCGGGGCTCGACGCCCATGGTGGCCAGGGACATGGCCGGCATGAACGCCGTACCCATACCGAGACCCAGGAGCAGCATCGCGGGCAGCAGCAGCGTGAGGTAGGAGGAGCCGATCTCCAGCTGGGTCAGCAGCAGCATGCCCACGCCGGCGACCAGGAAGCCGGGGCCCATCAGCCGCCGGGCCGGGATCCGGGTCATCAGCCGGGCGCCGATCTGGGTGGAACCGGTGATCATGCCCGCGATCATCGGCAGGAACGCGAAGCCGGTCTTGACCGGCGAGTAGCCCTTCACGACCTGGAGGTAGTAGGTCAGGAAGAGGAACAGGCCGAACATGCCGATGATCGCGAGGCCGAGGGAGAGGTAGATGCCACCGCGGTTGCGGTCGGTCACCACGCGCAGCGGCAGCAGCGGGGCCTTGACCCGGGACTCGACCGCCACGAAGGCGAGCAGCAGCACCGCGGCCGCGATGAACATGGACACGGTGATCGCGTCGCCCCAGCCGTCGGACTCGGCACGCGTGAAGCCGTACACCAGCGCGACCAGGCCGAGCGTGGACAGCAGGACGCCCGGGATGTCCAGCGGGTTGCGGTTGCGGCCGCCCTCGGGCTCACGGATGACGAAGTAGGCACCGGCCGCAGCGACGATGGCGAACGGGATGTTCACGAAGAAGGTCCAGCGCCAGTTCAGGTACTCGGTGAGGAAACCGCCGAGGATCAGGCCGACGGCACCGCCGCCGCCCGCGATGGCGCCGTAGATGCCGAACGCCTTGGCGCGTTCCCTGGCGTCGGTGAACATCACGGCGAGCAGCGACAGCGCGGCCGGGGCGAGCAGGGCGCCGAAGACACCCTGGAGGGCGCGGGCACCGAACATCATCGCCCCGGAGGTGGCGGCACCACCGAGCGCGGATGCGGCGGCGAAGCCGGCCAGACCGGTGACGAAGGCGCGCTTGCGGCCCCACAGGTCGGCGATCCGGCCGCCGAAGAGCAGCAGACCGCCGAAGGCGAGGGCGTAGGCCGTGACGACCCACTGCCGGTTGCCGTCGGATATGCCGAGGTCGCTCTGGGCGGAGGGGAGGGCGATGTTCACGATGGTGGCGTCGAGGACGACCATCAGCTGGGCGAGCGCGATGAACACGAGCGCCTTCCAGCGGTTGGCGTCGCCGGCACGCGCGGCGACGCCGGTCGGCGCGGTGGCGCCGGGAGCCTTGCGGGCTGTTTCGGACATGGAGGTACCCACTTCGGGACTTCGTGACGGAAAGTGACGGGAAGTGACGGGAAAAGTGATGGAAGAGTGCAATAAATCGGCTGTGCCGTACGCAGCCGCAGGGATGGACCGGGATCGGCAGCCGAACTAATCGGTCAAGGACTCGCGCAGGCATCGGTCTGATCGGTCAGGGACTCGCGCAAGCGATCGGTCTGATGGGTCAGGGACTCGCGCGGCTAATCGGTCAGCACTCGCGCAGCTCCTTGATGGTCACGGCCGTGCCCGGCAGGGCGGAGCGGGCGGGCGCCCGCAGGCCGTCGAGGAACAACTGAAGGTGGCGGTGGACAAAACGGTCGCCGCGCAGGCAGTCCGTGCCGGCCGGGGGCCGGCTCAGCTGGGCCACGACGATCAACAGGTCGCCGACGCCGACGTCGGGCCGGAGCTGCCCGGCCGCCTTGGCCCGGCCCATGACCTCCTCGACGAGCTGCTCGACCCGCTCACGGGAGGCCTCCAGGTCGGGGTGGTACTGGTCGAAGGTGCTGGAGATCATCGGGCACAGCGCGCTGATCCGCTCGTCGGCGGCGACGTGCACGAAGTGCTCCAGCGCGGCGAAGGCGTCCCCCGTCTCGGCGAGGGCCACCTCGGCCGCCTCGGCCGTCCGGTCCATGACGGAGCAGACGACCTCGCGGACGAGGGCCTCGCGGTCGGGGAAGTTGCGGTACACCGTGGCGTTGCCGACACCGGCCCGGCGGGCGATCTCGTCGAGCGGCACGTCCGGGCCGTGTTCGACGAACATCTCCCGGGCGGCGGTGACGATCCGCTCCCGGTTGCGCACGGCGTCGGCGCGGGGCCGGGGCACCTTGCGCAGTACGGGGGTGGTCGCGGTCGGCACGGTGGACTCCTCTGATGCGATGTGGACGCGGTTCCGGACGCAACGCGGTCCGGACGGGGTTCGGAAGCGAGGCTCGGAATCGATGGGGGCGATCCGGGGAAGCAGTCCCCGTTTCGCTCGGACACAGGACTAAACGGGGAGAGGTTCCCCGGTTATTTCCCGCCCGCGAAAAGAACCTCTGTGACCTGAGACACACTCCTCTCCGGCCGGGATTCACCCTCGTGCGGACCGGCATTCCCACGATCGGTCTCCTCCAGCGCGCGCCCCGCACCCCACCGACACAGGGTGAGCGCAAGGGTGCAGCCGGAGACTGGCGGCTGCCGCGGAGCGAAGGGTCCATGCATGCAGCCGCAGCCGCCCCGCCGCATACCCCTTCCCCAAGAAAGCACCGCCGGCGGAGCCCTTCCCCAGGAATGCCCCGCCACGGGAGAGCCTCCCCGGGAACCCCCCACCACCGGAGGGCCTCCCCAGCAACCCCCCACCACCGGAGCGCTTACCCAGGGACGCCCCACCACCCGGGCACTTCCGCACGGGCATCCCTCCACCGGAGCACTTCCGCACGGGCACCCCTCCACCGGAGCACTTCCGCACGGGCACCCCTCCACCGGAGCGGTGCAGGGGCGCTCCGCCCGCGCAGGCCGGTCGCACGTACGCCGTCGCATACGTCCGCGCCGGGCGGCCGCTCTCGCCTCGGTGACCGCACTGACCCTGGCGGTCGGCACCTCGGCCGGGACCGGACACCTGACGGCGCCCACCACCGCCGGGCCCATCGGAACGGCCCGCTCCGCCCTCGCCCCCTGCGCGGTCCAGGGAAGCGTCGAGGTCCAGATGACCGAGGGCATACCCACCCCGCACGGCTACGCCCACTCCACGGGCACGCTCCACGCCCTGACCCTGATGGTCGACTTCTCCGACGCCCCCGGGCAGGGCAGCGCCATGGACCGCTTCCACGAGTTCTTCCCGCAGACCCAGGACTGGTTCCGCACCGCGTCGTACGGCCGCCTCGACTACCGGCCGGAGACTCCGATCACCACCTGGCTGCGGATGCCCAAGCCCTTCAAGGGGTACGGCATAGAGCGCGGCGCCCCCTTCGACCCCGGCTACCGGCAGCTGGTGCGGGACATCGTGGCCGCCGCCGACCCGGTGGTGGACTTCCGCTCGTACGACATCCTCAACGTCCTGATCACCCCCAACGCCGGCCCCACCGCCCTGGACACGGTCCTGTCCGTGACCTTCGCCGGCAACGGCGACGCCCCGGTCGCCGACGGCATCCCCATCTCCAACGCGTCCTTCATCTACTCCCGCCAGGACGACGGCTCCGGCTCCCTCTCCCACACCGGCTACCGGGTGCTCCCGCACGAGAACGGCCACACCTTCGGCCTGCCCGACCTGTACACACAGGACGGCGGGGGCGCGGTAGGGCACTGGGACATCATGAGCGAGGACTGGGGGGCCAACAACGATCTGCTCGGCTGGCACAAGTGGAAGCTGGGCTGGCTGGACGGCTCCCAGGTGGGCTGCGTGGCGGCGCGTAGCAGCGTCGAGTACGACCTGACACCGCTGTACAAGCGGGGCGGCGGGAAGCTGGTCCTCGTCCCCGTCGACGCGCGGAGTTCGTACGTGCTGGAGGTGCGCGAGCAGGGCGGCAACGACGAGGTCGTGTGCCGGCCCGGTGTGCTGATCTACAAGGTGGACGGCACGATCGACACCGGCCGCGGACCGGTCACGGTCTACGACAGCCACCGGGGCAGCGGCGGCTGCACCCGCAGCCCCAACGTCCACGCAGAACTCTCCGACGCCCCCTTCTCCCCCGGTGAGACCTTCAAGGACCCCGGCCACGGCATCACCGTCCAGGTGGTCAGCAGGGACGTGGACGGGAACTACCGGGTACGGGTGACGAGGAAGTAGAGGCGTCGGGCACTCCTCGGGCACTCCTCGGGCTCGCATCGGGCTCGCATCGGGCTCGTATCGGGCTCGTATCGGGCTCTCTACGGGGGACGGGCGCCGGGTGGCGGTCTACCGTAGGCGTGCCCGTATGCCGTACCGGAGAGCCGATGCCCGCGCCGATGCCCGCGAAGACCGCACTTGATGCCGACGCCGCCCGTGTCGAAGCGGCGCCTCCGGACGAGGCGGTCGGTCCGTTGGTGCGTGGGGTCGGGGTGCTGCGGCGGCTGACCGAGGCGGGCGGCACGCTCAGCCCGAGCGCGCTGGAACGGGCCACGCGCCTCGCCCGCTCCACGGTCGACCGCATCACCGCGACCCTCTCCCGCATGGGCTACGTCCGCCTGGACGGCCGGGACGTCGTACTGGCTCCCCGCGTCATGGAACTGGGCAACGCCTACCTGGCCGCCCTGCGGCTGCCCGCGCTGCTCGGCGCCCACGCCGACGCCCTGGCCGACGAGCTGGACGAGTCGGTGTCGCTCGCGGTCGCCGACCTCGACGGCATCCGTTTCATCCACCAGGCCACCCGCCGCCGCGCGATGTCCGTCAGCTTCCGCATCGGCGACCTGCTCCCGGCCGAACGCACCGCGCCGGGCCCGCTGTTCGCGACCGAGTGGACCGAGCCGGACTGGACACGCTGGCGCGCCCGGCGCGCCGCGGACCCGACGGACGCGACGTTCCCCGCCATACCGCCCCTCCACCCGCCCGCCGACGACGCCGCCTTCGTGGAACGGGTGGAGCGGGCGCGCCGGGACGGCTGGGCGGTGGACGACCAGCTGATCGAACCGGGCCTGGTCGCGGTCTCCGTACCCGTACGGCACCCCGGCACCAGCCGCGTGGCCTGCGTGGCGAGCGTGGTCAGCCACACCAGCCGCCACTCGGCGACCGACCTGCGCACCGCTCTCCTCCCCCGCCTTCGTACGGCGGTGACGGCGATGGAGTCCGTCCTGCGCACGGCACCGCCGCCCGAGCCGGGGCCACCCCCCGCGGGCCTCGCGACCTGGACGACGGCGTCCAAACACCAGCTGGGCCGGGACTTCGTGGAGTCCCTGGCGCGCGGCCTGACCGTGCCGGCCGCCTTCGGCGAGGGCCGCTCGGCGCTGTCCCTGAGCGAGGTGGCACGCGCGACCGGCCTGGCCCGGGCCACGGCCCGCCGCGCACTGCTCACCCACGAACACCTGGGCCTGGTGCGCGCGCACCCCGACCGCACCTTCGCCCTCACCCCCCGCGTCCTCGACCTCGGCTTCCCTCCCCTGTCCCGCGCCACACTCCCCCGCCTGGCCGAGCCCCACCTCCGCTTGCTGGCGGACCGGTTGCACGAGCCGACGGCGCTGGCGGTGCTCACGCCCGACGGCACGGAGATCCAGTACACGGCCGGAGCGAGCGCGAGCCGTGTCCTCACGGTCCACATCACCGTCGGCGCCCGCCTGCCCGCCGCCGAGACCTCCCTCGGCCGAGTCCTCCTGGCGGACACCACGACTCCCCACCCCCCGGCCCTCGCCGAGGTCCGGGCCCGGGGATACGCCCTGGTCGACGAGGAACTGGAGTCGGGCCTGCGATCCATCGCCGTACCGGTACGGGACCGGGCCGGCCGCACGGTCGCCGCCCTGAACGTCGCCACCCACGCAGCCCGCCGCACCCTCGAGGACTGCGTCCACCAGATCCTCCCCAGCCTGCGCACCACCGCCGACCACATCGAGTCAGACCTCCGCACAGCCTCCCGCTTCACCCACATCCCCGCATCCTGACCCCCACCTCCCCAGCCCGCCGTACAGCACCGCCCCACCCGCTACACTGTCGGCGGTGGCTCCATCACCACCGATCGCAATGCCTTCGTAGCTCAGGGGATAGAGCACCGCTCTCCTAAAGCGGGTGTCGCAGGTTCGAATCCTGCCGGGGGCACCAGGCAAAAGGCCCCGGACCGATCATGGTCCGGGGCCTTTGACATCTACTTTTGACATCAACGCGGGTGGTCGCGGGCGATCACTGACGACCGGGGCGCCTCCTGAGCAGGCGGTCCATGTGGCTCATGGCTTCGCGCTGCGTGTCCTGGACGACGTGGGTGTAGACGTCCATCGTGATGCTGATCTGGGAGTGGCCGAGGATCTCCATCACTACGCGGGGCGCGACTCCGGCAGCGGTGAGAAGCGTGGCCGTGCCGTGGCGCGCGTCGTGCAGCCGGATGACGCGGAGGCCGGCGGACTCCGCGACGCGAGTGAACGAGCGGTAGAGGTTGCGCGGCTCGATCGGACGGCCGGTGCGGGTGGCGAAGACGTAGTCAGACTCCTGCCACCTCTCCCCCGCCTTGGTCCGAGCTGCTGCCTGCCGCATGCGCTGCCAGCGCAGGGGCGCGATGCAGAGGGCGGGCAGCGGGACGGCACGGCGACGGCGGCTCTTGGGGTCGTCGTCGTACAGGACGCCACGGCGACGCTGGACCTGGTGGCGGACGTAGAGGACGCGGTTGTCGAGGTCGACGTCCGACCAGCGAAGGCCGACGATCTCTCCCCGGCGGAGGCCCATGGCGATGGCGAGCACGAAGGCCGCGTAGAGCGGGTCCTTGCGGGAGGCGGCGAGGAAGTCGAGCGTCTCGTCCAGGGTCCAGGGGTGCAGCTCGGGTGTGTCCGAGCGAGGCGGCTCGACGAGCTTGGCGACGTTGCGCGTGATCAGTTCCTCCCGGCAGGCGGAGGACAGCGCGGAGCGGAGAACTCGGTGTGATTCCTTGGCCGTTGCTGCGGTGGTGTCCTTCTCCAGGCGCACGAGGAACCGGCGGACGTCGGCGACGCCGAGGGATTCGAGCCGCTTGGTACCGAGGAGGGGCACCAGGTAGAGCCGGACGTGCGCCTCGTACTTGTCGAAGGTGCTGAGCTTCCGCCGGGGCTTGACGACATTGTCCAGCCAGTACGGCAGCCACTCCGAGAGCTTGGCCGACTTGGTGGGCACGGGCACGCCCTGGTCCACCTTGTCGAGCAGGGCCCGGCGTTTGGCGTCGCATTCCGCCCAGTCCTTGCCGTAGGCGAACTTGCGGGCGCGGGTGCCGTCCGGCTGGAGCACGTAGACCGCGCACTGAAAGCGACCGTCCTTGCGCTTGGTGATCGTGCCCGCGCCGTTGGGGTTCCGCTTGCGTTGCTGGGCCATCAGGCCGCCGCCTCCAGTTCGTTGGTGATGTATTCGCGGACAGCCCGTGCCGGGATACGGCGGCACCGGCCGATGGTGATCGAGGGAAGACGCCGGGAGCGGATGAGGTCGTAGACCGTGGAGCGGCCGAGCTTGAGCCGCGCCATGACGTCCGGGACCGTCAGCAGCTCGTCGTCATGCACGGGTGGGTTCTCCTTCCGTTCCGGGGGCGGGTTCGAGGGATGCGGCAAGCCAGGCTTCGGCCTCGGAAAGTCCGGTGCCGGCGAAGACCCAGTGGGCGAGGACGAACGTCGTGTCGGTCGGGCGTTCGTCGGTTGCCGCCTGGGCGCGGCGCCATTCGGCGCGGGCGTCGCGGAGGGCGCCGAGGGTGGTGGAGTAGCGGCGGGACTTGGTGGAGAAGTGGCCGCGGAATCCGAGCATGTGGGCCCAGGCGCGCAGGCGGAGGTGTTCCAGGTCCTTGCGGGCGCCGAGGGTCCAGGCGGTTCGGATGAGGCGGCGGGCGTGGTCGCTGATGTCGAACTGGGCGAGTTCGGCGGCGAACTTCAGCGGGCGATCGAGAGCGCCCGTCGCGGTCTCGGCCCCCTTGATGGCGTACTTGGCGATGTACGCCGCTACGGCCCGCTCGGTCAGCTCCTGGCCGTCGTTGAAGTCGGCGGAGCAGATAGTGCGGACGTCGAGTTGGCGGCCGAAGGCGAAGGCGTGCGCGCGGCCGTCGATCACCGGGCCATCAACGCGGACCTTGTCGGCGGCAGCCTCGATGGCGTCGGTGAGCAGTTCAGCAGTCGCCCAGGCTGGGGGCGGGGTCTCTCCCCCGCCAGGGCCGTCGATGCGGATCACGGCGTGGAAGTGGACCGCACCACGCTTCTGGTACTCGGCGACCTTGGCGAAGGAGACGCGGGCGTGTTGGCGGAAGCGGCGTTGTGACAGGCCCGCGCGCTTGGCGACCTCGCGGCGCAAGTAGACGGAGAAGCGGCGCCAGAGCTGCCCGGCGTGGGCGTTCCACAGCACGGCTGCCTCGTAGTCGTACGTGTCCGGGTGAAGCGGGGTGCCAAGGGCGTCGTCGTCCTGGTCGTGCTGGGTGCCGCAGCGGCAGGGGCGGCCGTCGGTGCGGCGGTTGTGGACGGGACCGAAGCCGGGGGCGGTGAAGGTGGCGAAGACGCGGGGGTGTGCGGCGACGCGTTCCGGGGTGCCCTTGCCGCCGCGCAGTCCGGCGGTGATCAGGTGGAAGGTGTCGCGGCGGTAGACCTCGGCGCAGGCCGGGCAACGGGTGGTGCGGCGGTTGTTGCAGCGGACGAGGAGTTGGCCGGCCGGGAGGGTGGTCGAGTCGAGGTGCTGGAGGACTCGGCCGATCTCACCGGTGGTGGTGTCGACGTCGTACTCGGTGCGGTGACCGTCGAGGCGGATCGGGTTGGTGCAGCCGCCGAGCCCGGAGAGCTGCCGGAGGAACTCGGGCAGGGTGCCGTGTTCAGCCAGCCTTGCGAGTTCCGGGAGCGGGGGCGGCGTGGTGCGGGTGAAGATGGCGGTCTCCTTCTGACTGACTGGTTCGGTCGGGAGAGACGGGCCCCGGGGCGGCGGATGCTTGGCGGTATCGGGCCGCCCCGGGTGTCAGGCGCTGTTCTTCAGCGCCGGTGCTGCTCGCGGAGCAGGGAGCGCAGGACCACGGCGGCGACGGCTACCGAGATGGCCGTGACGGCAACGGCAGCCAGGAGCGCGGTGAGGACCACCCCGCCGACGATCACGGTCGCGATCGTCTTGTTGTCGATGGACACCGATGGGAGCGAGCGCCGGACGGGCGCCGGTTCGGCCGGGGTGTGGGTGTGCGCGGGCGGCGGAGTCGGGCTGTCGGGGTACTTGGGCAGGAACACGGCCTCTCCTTATCTACTCGTCTAGGTATGTGAGCCGTTTATGACGGTCACGCCGGAGCGCGTGCCGGACTCGATGGCCGGGCCCATGAAGGTGTGCGAGAGCCAGAAGCCGAAGAGGGCGATCAGGACGACGATCCACGGGCGGACGCCGAGGAACTTGACCGCTCCCCAGGCGAAGAGGCCGAGGACAAAGACCAGCGGCAGGCTGACGGTCACGGTGGGCAAAGTCCTTTCAGCGGACGGGGCAGCGGTGCGTGCGGGCGGCGAGTTCGGCGGCGGCGCGGCTGTCGTAGTCGGCGGAGAAGCCGCAGCGCGGGGCGGTGCAGGCGGCGGTGTGCTTCTCGCGGCCCCGGTTGTCGTAGGCGGTGCCGACCTGGACGGGGCCGATGCGGGTGACGTCGCGGAAGCGGCGGTTGGCGGGCATGGGTTCAGTCCTCCTGTCGCAGGCTCGTGCCGGGGAAGGCGTCGAGGATGCGGGCGGCTTCAGAGGGGTCCGGGGTGAGTTCGGCGGCGGCTTCGGCGAGGAGCCGGGCGAGCGTCGTCCGGCCGCTTGCGGCCATCTCGCGGGCAGCTTGGAGGTAGTCGGCGGCGGCGTTGAAGGTGAAGAGGGGCACGGTCAGCTCCCTGCTGGGGTTAGGTGGGCGGCGATGGCTTCGGCCATGGGCGCCGGGACGCCGAGGCGGGCGCGGAGGGTCGGGGTGTCGATCGGCGTTCCGGTGCGGGTGTGGTGGTCGGCAGCGACCTTTCGGGCGTGTTCGACCAGGGCGGCCGGGACTGGCACGGCGGACGGGGCGGGGCGTTCGTCGGGTGCCTCGATGGCGGGTTGGGCGGGCGGCTCTGGCGAAGGTTCGGGCTCGTCGCCCTGGTCCTCGGTGCCGAGGGCTGGTGTCGGCGTCGGTGTGGAGTGGGCGAGGAGCGTTCCGCCGAGGAAGGCGACCGCGGGCCAGCCCGCGACGAGGATGCGGAGCCATGCCGACACCTGGTGCATGTCGAGGAGTCCGGCGGTGGCGACGTTGGCGCCGAGGGACGCGGTGAGCGCGATGACGAACCAGCACCATCCGGCGGTTTTCGTGTCTCCGGACCGGAGCCGACGCCAGGCGGCGACGAGCAGCAGGTCAACGCTGATCGGGTAGGCCCACGCTTTCCACCCGTCCTGTCCGGCGGCTGAGGCGATGTCGTGCAGGTGGGCGAAGGACAGCGCGGCGGCGATGGCCGCCTGGACGAGTACCGCGTCGACGCGGGCCAGGTGGGCGCGCATGCTGCGGCTCCTTTTCGGGATCGGACATGGGAGGGGTAGGGACTTGGCGTGAGTCGGTCAAGCCGACCGAGTAGGAGCGAAGGTCAGTCGGTCACCGGTCGTGGCTTGACCAGCGAGACCGGGGCCTCGGCCGGTCGTGCGGGTACGTCGGGCCGGAAGGGCTTGAGCGAGGGCAGGTCGGGCACCAGGTGCGCCGACTCGCGGCAGGCTTCGGCGGCGTCGCCCAGGGAGAGGTACGGCGTGCGGATGCGGGACCAGCCGCCGGAGGTGTCACCGGCCACGGCCAGGCCGGGACGCTCGGGGGCGATGGCGCAAGCGGCATAGACCGCTTCCGGTGCGATGTCGCCGAGCGCCATCTTTGCGGAGGCTTCGTCGTTGACGCGGTGGCAGACACGGCCGGTCAGCTGGGCCCGGAGCATGGTCGCGCCCTTGCCCAACTCGGCGCCGAAGCGCTGTCCGCAGACCTCCAGGTAGATGCCGGCGGCGCGGCCGAGCTGGGCGAGGCGGATGAGCTGGGTGACCATCTCGTCCCGGCGTTCCTCGTCCTTCTTCGTGGCGACGAGGAAGAGTTCGGCCACCTCGTCAACGAACAGCACGATGGGCACCGGGCGTTGTTTCTCGGGCAGGCCCCAGATGTCGGAGGTGATCTCCTCGTCCGGTGTGTCCGGCGCGATCCCCTGTCGGGCCTTGATCAGGTCGTATCGGTCCTCCATTTCCTTGACCAGCACGGGCAGCAGTTCGGATGCCTGTTCCGGGTCGGTGGCCAGCGCCGAGAGCCGAGCGGCGAAGGGTGCCAGCTCCACGCCCCGCTTGCAGTCGATGCCGACCAGGGCGACGGGCTGAGGGGCGAGTCCGACGATCAGGTGTCGCAGGTACATGGATTTGCCGGACAGGGTGGCGCCGAGGGTGAGTTGGTGCGGGATGGTGCGGTAGTCCCGGACGAACGGCATGGCGTCTTCCCGAAGCGCGACCGGAACCTTGCGGGGCATCCGCACCCGTCGTAGCACGTCGTAGCCGACCAGCCGCAGCTCAACCACGCCTGGCTTGACGGTCGTGACGTACACGGCGTGCACGCCCCAGGCATGCCGCAGCCGTTCCGCCGAGGCGGCGACGTCGGCGGGTTCCTGCCCCGGCGCGAGCCGGAGCCGGATACGGAGACCGGTCGAGGCGGGCCGGATGAATCCCCGGCGGGGCGACACCGGCCGAACCTCACGGTTGGTCGTGGCTTTCACAGCGAGGATCCGGAGCCGGGAGGGCGCCACAGTCAGGCCGCACGCTTCCATGACCGAGCTGTACGAGCCCAGCAGCCGAGCCGTGGATATCGGCAGGCCGACCGTGGACCAGTACACCGCCGGGTGCTTGGCCCGGGTGTAGGCGGCCCCACCGCCGAGCGCGGCGAGGGGACCACCCACCTCCAGGAGCGTCGTCAGATCGGTCATCAGGCAGCGGCCCCGGTGGCGGCCGGGAACGCGGCCGGGGTGACGGCGGCGGCCCGGTAGGCGATGCCGTGTCGCTGCTGCCCGTTGAACACGGACTCCCACGGCCGGGCGACCAGCCCCGGCAGCGAAACCGGCGCCCCGAGGGTAAGCCCCTCGGAGATACCGCCCTCCGGGACGGTGACCTTGATCAGCGACGACTCGCCGTCCTCGATGTAGACGACCCCGATCGTCATCAGGGCCTCACCGCTGTTCGCGTCCTTCGCGATCTCGCCCGTCTGCCGGTCGCGGACCTTCGGCTCAGGGGCCTCGGTGAGGAGGATCGTCGCGGCGGAGGTCTCAACACGGATGGTACGCAAGGAAGTTCCCCTATCTACTCGTCTATACAAGAGTCTGCCTGTGAACCCGATCTCCCGGGTCCGTGCGGACCACTGTGCCACACAACTTGCCCACTCGTCTATACGAGTAAGCGTGTTGGGGTGTACGAGTTCGGGAAGGCGCCCCCGCGCACCACCGCAGACCACCCCGTTCAGGTAGCCGGGAGCTGGTACGACAGGACGTACGCGTCCGCCGCCATCACCGTGTCGCAGACCTCGACGGCTCGCCCCTCGCTGTCGAAGGCGGTCCGGATCAGATGGATGACAGGCACGCCGGCCGCCAGGTGCAGCGTCTTGACCTCGGCGGGCGAGGGCATCCGGGCGCGGATCTCTTCCTCGAAGTGATCGAGGTGATGGCCCAGCTCTTCGAGGCGGGCGTAGATGCCACCGGGACCGGGGTTGGGTTCGGCGATCGGCGTGCCCCGCGCGATGTCGAGCGGGAGGTAGGAGGTCGCGAACTCGACGGGTCGACCGTCGAGGAGGTAGCGCCGCCGACGGGCGAGCACTCGCCGGACGGACCCGAGCCGCGTGGAGATGTCCTGGCTGGCCTTCTCCTCCTTGACCTCAAGGCTGTCGACCTGGGGGTGACTGCCGGCGGCATCGGCCTCGACGATGAAGGCGGACTTGCCCTGCTCCCGGTGCCGACGGGCGAAGCGGTCGGAGGCGAGTCGGCGCACGGGGGGACGCGGCCGGACAAAGACACCCTTGCCGTGCTCGGCGTGGACCAGGCCCTCGCCCGTGAGGATGGAGAAGGAGTTCCGGACGGTCATCCGGGACACTCCGTAGTGCTCGACTAGCTCAGCCTCGGAGGGCAGCTTTTCGCCCTCTCGGAATCGCCCACGGTCGATGGCCTCGCGCAGCTGATCAGCGATCTGACGGAAGACCGCGCGATCGCTCGTGGGGTCGAGATCGCCGAGGAGGCCGGAAGGGAGAGGGCTCACGTTGAGTACTCCTTTAGGTATCTAGACGAGTGGGCGAGTGTTGTTGCTACGGTGGAGAGCCTAGCCAGCCGAGAGGGCCGAGGATCGTGAGCATGGACCGCCCGCACTCCGTGAGCGTCGCCGGAGTCGTCGTCGACGACCACGGCCGCGCCCTCCTGATCCAGCGCCGCGACAACGGCAAGTGGGAACCCCCGGGCGGCGTCCTCGAACGCGAGGAGACCATCCCCGAGGCCCTGCAACGCGAAGTTCTCGAAGAGACCGGCATCAAGATCGCACTTCCCGCGACCCTGACCGGCGTCTACAAGAACATGAAGGGCTTGATCGTCTCCCTGGTCTTCCGTTGCGAGGCCGCCGACGGCACGCCCACCACCGGTGACGAGACCCGCGCACTGCGCTGGGCCACCCGTGAAGAGGTCACCGAGCTTGCCGACGAGGCGTACGCGATCCGCGTCCTGGACGCACTCGACGCGGCGTCCCCGCCGGCCATCCGCGCCCACGACGGCGTGAAACTCGTCTAGCCCGAACCCGCTGCACATGGCGGCCTACCAGCACGAAGGAACTTGTATGCACGAGTATACGAGTACAGCCCGGGTCTGGGGGCTGAGTTGCCCAGGATTCCCGGAAGAAGTGAGCCGGGCCCGCCGCTGGACCCGTGACATCCTGCGTGGATCGCCCTTAGCGGCGGATGCCGAGCTGATCGTGAGCGAGCTGAGCGCCAACGCGATCCTTCACACGGCCAGCGGTCTGGAGTCCGGCAGGTTCCACCTGGCCCTCGCGGTCTCCCCACAGGTGATCGCCCTATCCGTCACAGACGACGGAGGCGCGGCGATGGCCCCGAAGGTCGAGGACCAAGCCGAGGAGGCCGAGCACGGCCGAGGTCTGAGCATGGTCACCACGATCGCTCACCGGGTCGTGGTCCACGACAGCGACGGCGGCCACACGGTCACCGCGGAACTCTTCGCACAGCCCGGCCCAGAGGGACAGTCATGCTGACGTCGGCCCTTGTTGAGGACCTACATGCGGCCGGGCAGTACGGCTCTTATCAGTGCTGGGCCGCCGCCTACCCCTTGCACGAAGTCCGCGCCATCACACTGGGGTCCCACGCCGCCACAAGTCGCCGTCTGGCGCTGCGTTGGCTTCAGGAGCGCACGAGTCACATCACGGACCAGCTCGACGCCGCATACGCACGACCAGGCCGCCACTGGCTCACCGACGAGCCGGAGCACGAACGAGCCCTTGCGTATCTGGCCGCAGGAACGGCCTACCAACTCACCTTGTACGACGAGAACACGCGCTACGTGCTCGTGGCGTATCCCAGAGGAGCGGCATCGTGACGGAACTCGTACGCGGCTACTGGTGCGAGTGCTGGACTGAAGACCTCAGCAGCGGCCAGCCGTCGGCGCTCCGGGCAGCTTTCGACGCGCACTCGGCACCCCAGGCAGACAGGTGGGTCGCGGTCACACTCCGCACGATCTCACCGGCGCTGGACTCCGACGCCTCCGACCTTGCGTGGGCTTGGCTGTCCCAGGGCCGGATCGCAACGCGACGAGCCCTCTTGCGCTTCGAGCCTTGCTCGGTCACGGTCACTCAAGACCACACACGCATCACGTGGACAATCCGACCGGTGCTCTTTGTGCCGGTCGCCCACCGCCAAGGGGTGGAACTTCCCGCCTGCGCATACGACTTCAAGCCCCACGCAGCCGACTGAGTTACAACTTTCTCTACTGGTTCAAGGCGGCTCGCTCCGCTCCCCGCGCGCGGCCCGACCCCCGGCCGGGCCTGCGCTCCTGTCTCCGCCCCGCTCCAGCCCGGCCGGCGCCCGTCCCGCGCGCACAGCAATCAGCCGCCTGCCGTCAGAGAAGGGGTACGTCGTGGCTAGGGCGGTCAGCTCCACGGCTTTACGGAGCCACTTTGGCGCGAGCCTCGAAGATCATGGCCCCAACGTCGTGCTTTACCGGGCAGGTCCACAGACTGCCCGACGCGCCGCAAGCTTACGGGGCCATGATCACTCGCGCCAAAGCAGCGCCACCCCAAAGCCGCTACGCCGACCTCTGTGTGCGACCTGTATCAATCTCTTTCCGGCTCTTCAACAACGAACGAATGCCGCCCTGAACACCATGCAGGAAACCACGACGGGACTATATCGTCACGCACAAAGGAGCTGAGCTCTGACTGCGAGAAAGTCTGAGGCATGTCGCACGAAAGTTCCCCAACCCCATTCAGACGTGTTGAAGCAGCCCGCTCGAACCATTCCTGCCCATACACATAGCCAACAAGTTCATGGAAGTCATGGAAGCTTGGAGCCAATACCTCGTAGAGAAAGCAACTAACCCACAAAATAAGGTCACGATCGCTTTTCTCAAGCTCTAGGTCAGAGAACTCTGAGGCGTCCAGAGAAGGAAGGTCAGAAGCGAAGAGCCTGCACGGAAACAGCAACTCCTGCCCGTGTAGCATCGTTGGAATCAGACCCCGCTCAAGGGAACGGGATACCAGTGTTTCACCAGCGCATACTTCCCGCCGCCACACTCTCCGCCTTAGGTCCATGAACAACGGCCCGGGAGTGGAATCGCCGAAGGCGCGAGCATACAGCAGCCAGGAACTCGGAACTCTTTTAAATTGATCGATGGACACAATTCGATTGTCCAGCAGATACGCAAATAGAGCAGCATCGTCGATCTGCTCGAAAGACTGCTCAGAGGCAACATTCAGCAGATCCTCGCCCCATGCAGAATCAAACATAGAGGTTTCATTTCTGCAATAGAATCTAGCCCACCGCAGCAATGCCGATTTTGCCCGCTCGGGCTGCTCCCTGAGAGCAGAGACAAACCTGTTTCGCGGATCTCTGTACAGATCAAAAGTCGCCATCGCCGTGACGTGATCGGACTCAGGCGAACCATCCCCCCAATGCTGGAACAACGCATCAAAGATGAGCTTTGTTGAGTCAGGCGGAAGTGGTGCAGCATTCATGATACGCAAGCACAATGAAATGTACTTCGGTGCATTCTTCCAGCCAAGGCCGCGAGCCTTCTCCATAAGTCCGGCTACGACTTCACGAGCGCCACCATCGTATTTATCATCGGCACATTGGAAGATGACGTCAGCGAGCACGGAGCTAGCATCCGCCTCGTAAGCACGCGTGATCTCCTTCACGATCTCATCGATAGATCGCGAACGCCGCACAATAGCTTCGGCAGCGAAATACTCCATAAAGGTTCGGTGTGTGAAGCCGAATAGACGCTGGTCCCGATCGTCAGTACCCTGGTAGGTCAGAAGCCAGGCACGATCGGCGCAGAAATCGAGGAAGTCCTGTGCGCGGCTACCAGCATCCACCTCATCAACAGATGCCGTCGCGGTGAAGAACTGTGAAATGATTTTTCTTAGCTGCTTCTCTTGCACGCCAGCTTGAGCACTTTGGCTCTTGTAAAAGAAAAGAGCCAGTTCCTGCATTAGCCGTGTCCCATATTGCCGATGGTCTACGGGTTGCTCGATATGACGCATCGCGTCCCATCGCTGAAACAAGAGGTCGGCACAAGCCTTATAAACTTCACGCCGATTCCTCGGAATGTACCCGCGGGCACGATAAAGGGCGCACAACAGCGAAAGCATGAGCGGGTTCGTTCGCACATCTGGGACATTTTCCGTCTCCCGCAGGAAGGCATCCCTCTCTGCCGCACTTCTCTCTGTGGCCTGAAACCACTTACCCGTGTATTCCGCGACTTGGTCGTCCGAGAAATCATCCAGCTCGTAGACCGAGAATTCGCTACTGAAGGGCGCTTTCCCGTAACCGACGCGGCGAGCTGTGACCAATACGGGGATGAGCGGATACCGCGCAGCAAAGGATTCAATAACGCGAACGAACTGTTTGCGACGGACTATGTCGATGATCTCGTCGATGCCATCGAAAATGACGAAACAGCGCCCAAGTGTGGCAAGGTCGTTCAGGCCCTGATCACTGATATCGAGCTGGAGATTTTCCTTTATCGACTTACTGATGGCGCCCAGAATATACGCGCTGCCATCTGTGTTGGATACCTCCTTGCAAGCGACAACAACAGCCGCATATGCGTCGTTTGACGCATCGTCCTTCGACAACTGATGGACTAGATGCTGAGTCATGGTGCTCTTACCCACACCAGGACTGCCAATCACGACACATCGCGGTCGGCCAGTAGGTGAAGTGAGAAAAGAGTCTCCACGCTGGATATAGGCGTTCTGCAGCCTAAGCGTCCGGGAAACGTAGAGCGCTCCGTAGTCGAAGCGGAAGTTCTCTACAGAATGACTAATAGCATGGGCTAGATTAAGTTCCGCATAGTGACGCTCAGATGCGGCCCGAATATCGGTCAGATAGTTCCTGGCTTTCGCAAAACGAGCAGGGTCGCCCAGGATGTCAACGATTTCGCGAAACGCGATATTAGCTGGACGCGACCTCCCTTCAATCTTCTCCGTGGAACCGACATAAGCTGTAATTCTCGCCAATTCGCCATGGCTGATATGCGACAGGGCCTTTTCGCTCGGAAATACGCTCTCCATGTGCGAAGAAATGATCTCCCAAAGGTCTCCCGCGAGGTTTGCCCAGATATATCCCCTCTCGATGCAAAATTCATCGGCCTGGATAACGAACGTCTCGCGATACTCTTCGGAGATCTCAGCGAAGATCTCCTTTTCCCTCACTCCCAGCCTTGCGATCAGCATGAACTGGAAGAGGGCTACCGACTCTGGGAGTTCGACGAAAGTTCGAATCTGCTCGACCTGGTCCTGGGTCAGCAGTGTCAGCGGGTTACCTTCGAGATTCTCTAGGAGGAGGCCACCCCGCTCGTCTGTCTCTTCCGACCAGTCGTCAACTACTGACGCCTTGTCGCGGACTGGAGCCGACGATCTCTGCACCGCCGCTGCCGCAACCCGCCCCACCGCACCGATGACTGCCGGATCCACCATCTCATCTCCCCTCGCCGTGACCACATCCTGGCACTGATGCGCTACGCCATGCAGCCAGATGCCTTGAAGATGGTCATCAGGCGCGCTCGATGGCCCGGCCGGCCAAGCAACACCTGGGCAGGCCGATGGTGTCTGGCCTTCAGCACTTTACGAGGACGACCGTAAACGGCTGTTCCAGGACGAGGGGGAACAGGAGACACAGTGGGTGCGTTGACTTAGCACGACAGTGCTTGCGTTGTCCAGCGGTTCGCACTCGTCACTGACTAAGCGATAGTTTCCCATCAGGCCACCGCCGAGGAACGCCCGAAAGGGTCCCGCCAGCCGGATATGGGCAGGCCGCTACCTGCTCCGCCGTCCCTCGTCCTCGGGAGGGGCGGCCCAACGCATCCGCTGCTCACTGCCTGGGCTAGCGACGACACGAGCAGCAACGTGGCTGATGCCGGTGTGGGTGCCCGAGGCACACGCGTGCCCAGTCGATCGGCGCACCCTTTCTTCGTGGCTGACTGTCGTCGGCTGAGGTTCGTGCCACAGCCATGCCAGATACAGGGGCAGCCAGGGTCAGTGGGGGCGCACTGCGGTCCAGTTGCCGGATGCCGCACCAGGTATCAAGGCCGCAGGTCAGCGGCACCAGTACCCACCCTCTCTCCTAAAGCGGTGATCGGTGGCATCCCGTCACCTTCGCGTGCCCAGCCTGGCCCGGCGAAACCTCAGCCCGACCGTTCACTCAGGTCAGCGAGCGACCCCGCGCAAATGATCGCAGCGTCCCAAGCTGAGAGCCCGACCGTCGCGGCTCCTCCTGATCGGCGGGAGACCGAGTAGTTGAGGCCGGTGAGGCGCAACCAAGGCACACGGCCGCCTGACAGCTCGACGCACCCGCCGTAGGGGCTGGCCGTCATCTGTTGGCGTCCAGGGGAGGCGTTGCCCTTCTGTCTATCCCACCAGCACAATCACAATGGTGTTGACCATTCCAGCCGGTTCGCCCTCCGCTTGATCCTGGCTGCCCTACCGTGAACCTCACGCACAGCAAGCAGGGGGGATCGTGAGCACACCGGAATCGCCGAAGAGACCACCGCGACCTGACGAAGTCGCCGCCTTCCATAACGGCGACACTCTTGAGAACATCCCCGTCATCCGTGACGCGCCACCCCATCGCTTTCCGTGGAAGGCCACGATCACGGGAGGCGCCCTGGCGGTGCTCCTCGGCGTTTGCGTAGCCCTGTTCTTCCACCAGCCAGTGGCAGGCGGTCACGCCGCCAATGCCGCAGCGGCTCCCCAGAAGGCGCACAGTGCTCCTGCTCACCGTGCGACGACGACGGTCTCCACCCCGTCCATGACTGCAACCTCCGGGGCGGGCACGGCCCCGTCTCTCTCGGCGAGCAGCGTGCCGGCATGCGTTCACGTCACATACAAAGCCCCTCACGGCGCAGCCAGCTGTAAGGCGAAGGCGGAGGTCTGTACCCCGGGGGCGCCCTGGTACGTGGCGGACATCGAGGCACTCTGCGGCGGGCCGGCGCCTCTTCAAGCCATTCACGTCATCTCGGAGCCACCCACAGGCGGCGATCCCGGCTCCAGCTACTGTCTGGCATGGACGGGCAGCAGCGACGGCACGGGGAAAGATGCCACTCTGCTCATGAACGCACCGGGATACCAGTGTGGGGCTGATCTGGTGGGCACCGACGGACAAGCCATCCGGGCGGACGGCACATCCGTCTTCTACGGCAGTCCTCCGGACTGCGCCGAGTCGTACCCCGACACCCGGATGACCTACCCGGCCGTCCTGGACTTTCCGAACGACGGTGGTGCGCAACCCCCTGAGTATGTCTGCGTCGTGGCCAATGCGGGTGCCTGACATGTGGATCCGAGGAGAGCCGCGATCCACCAGGCATCAGCTGCTGTACAGCAGCGGGGTACAGCAACCTCAGCAACCGACAGCGCCCAACGGCGTCCCTCACAATCCACCCGTACCCCCGTATGACCCTCGCTGACCGATCTCTCTAGAGCTACCGATCAGAAGGTGCGGCGGCGGTGTGCACACCACCGCCGCACAACAAGCGCACCAGATCGGGCGGGGAACAGCGGGGAATCACGGTGAACAGTGCTCAGCCAGCCCAAGCTACGTTCCAACTGTTCGCCGAGGTCGGCGCCCCAACCGGCTCTAAGTGCCCCCAGCTTCCCAAGCTGAGAGCTCGGCTGCCAGCGCCGCCTGCGTGCTTCCGTGCGCCCCCGGTCGCGCCGCTCCAACGCCCCTGGCATCACCGAACCATGACCTCGCATGAACGGAATTGGGAAGTACTGGGGTTGGATCGTCTTCGCAGTACTCATTGCGGGCTGGTTGACCTTCAACTTCGGACCAGTCGCGCTCATCGTCCTGTCCGGGATCAGCGCCTTCTACTTCTTCTTCAGCGTGCCCGTCTGGTGCGGTGCGGAGGGCCGCGGCGGCTCATGCCGCAACAACAGCTACGGCGCTCTCATGGGTTGCCACCTTCGCCAGCACAAGTGGCAGAAGCTCAAGATGCTCTCCTGGAGTGCGCGTTGGGCACGGCTCCGGCAGGAGCTGTTCCAGAACGCGACCACCACCCTGGCCAGCGTGGGTGGCATCCTGGCGATCACGTCAGGCATAGCCGCTACGTTGCAACCGCTGTTCGGTGGCGGTTGGTGACCGAGCCGGCTGACATCCACGTCTGACATCAACGACAGCAGACGTAGGCACCCCCAGGAGACCGTACGTGGCCCACCCACTCATGAGCTGCCAGGAGCTCCGAGCCGGGTGATCGAACTCCTAAAGCGGGTGTCGCAGGTTCGAATCCTGCCGGGGGCACCAGGCAAAACGGCCCGGACCGATCATGGTCCGGGCCGTTTTGACGGCAGCAATTGACGGCAGCAATTGACGGCAGTCGTCTTCTCGCGCCCCAACAGCGCTCATGGCGAGCAACCGCTACAGGGAAGCAGAAGGAGGGCCTGCCCCTCACTCCTTTACGGGGCCATGATCACTCGCGCCAAAGCAACTCCCGGCCAAAGTCGCTACGCCGACCGCTCTGTCTGGTGCGACCCGCACATGGACAGGAAGTTGTTGATCCAGAATGCATGCATGGACCTCACACCCCCTGAAATCAGCTGCTGTCGTGGCACTCGCGTTCGGTGGGGGACTGGCAGGCCTGACACAGTTCGTGCCGCCCTTCGAAAGTGATCACGCTTCCCCAGCCGTTGCACACCTCGCAGTCGGCAGCCAAAGCGGCGTTCGCGCGGGGGTTGGACTCGGGAGCGGCCATCGTTCCGTAGGTCATTGAGCTTCTCCTGGCGTCGGGGCTGTCCCGGTGTGCACCCCCTCGGCTGCACGATGCCCAGCTTATTCCGTTTAATGTCCGATTGTGCCCATTCATATAGATTTTATGACCGCTTTGCCTGTAGTGGCAGCCGGACTCGCCTGCGGCCGGGGAAATCGATCCCTGAAGTGGTGCCGTGGCGGGGTGGTCGGCCGACCGGTCGAGGGGGGCGTGGCAAGGTGCAGCTGTCGGCAGAGCGCTCGACCTTGGCGGCGACCACGTTCACCTGTCACGATCAAGCCGTGGTCAACCTTTCGAAGATCGCGAGGCAGGCAGACATCTTCCTCGACCTGATGGGCGTGGCGGTCGGTTCACTACTGCTGGTGATCGGTATCGAGACCTACCGCGATGGTGGGTCAGTGGGCTGGCCCATCGCCGGATCAGTGCTGTTCTTGATCAACCTCTGGGTAGCCTGCCGTCGATTCGTCCGGCGCAGGAAGCCGACTCTGTCGTCGTAGCCGCACGCAGCCAGCCCCCGTGCCCCATGCGTGCCCGATAGGGCGGCGACCGACGGGGAACAGCGGGGAACCACGGCGCGCAGCCCAGGAACGCGCAGGTCAGCGTTTTGCCAGCTCAGGCGGGATCCGCATACGCGATCTTCCAAACAAGTGCCGCAGAACCCGAGCAGCGGCGCTCGGCTGGGCCGCTGAGACTGCGTCGATCACGAGAGCCGGTGCGCCCCGTATGAGCCGCCTCAGGCCCTTGCCCTTGATCGATCCCGTTGATCGAGGTCCCCACTGAGCACACGCCTGGCAGTTTCGACGAAGGCCTGCTCAAGTTCCTCGCGGCGATCCGTGAACTCCGTGTAACGCACGGAGTGGATCTCTAGCAGAGCATCGCTCTCCGGGGCCGCTACGCGCAGGCATGCCTTGAGAGGGCCCGCCTGGCTGTTCCTGCGTGCAGGGCCGGGTCCCCGGTCAGGGCTTCAGCGCGGCACGGATGAGAGCGCGCAGTTCATCATCGGTGACGGCCGCCATGTCCGTGGACCGCAGCCGAATGGTGGCCTTTCCACTGATGAGCGTGGGATGGCGGGAGCTGAAGCCGCCATCGCGGTCCGTTCCCCACCCGTAGATCGAGACGCCGTGCTGCCAGACACCAATGTGCAGCCTGCGCTTTTCGACCCGGTAGGTGGGCATTCCGTAGGACAGCGCCACGCTCGTCCGCGGGAATTCCTCCAGGATCAGCCCGCTCACCCGGTCGAAGAGCCAACGGTGACCTGGCGCAATGGAGTCGACGTACTCCTGCACAGAGTCCATGCGACCCATTGTGGTGCTCCCGCGAACACCGCTGCTGCGGGCTCGGCCCCTCGCGCCCGACCGTCGCGGCTTCATGGCAGGGCAGGGGCGCGCGGCACCAGCGGACTGCTCCCGATCGTCAGGCGGCTGACCAGGGCCGATGGAGAACTGGGACGGGAGTATCTAGGGTCAGCACGTGGCTTTCATCATGGTGTGCGAAGACGACGCGGCGGTCCGCGACGTCCTCAAGCGCGCCCTGGAGCACGACGGCCACACCGTCTCCGTCGCCGCCACGGCCGACAGCCTGCTGCGGCAGCTCGCACCGGCGCCCCATCTGGTCGTCCTGGATCTCGGGCTCCCGGACGCCGACGGCCGCGACGTCTGCCTGGCTCTGAGGGCTCGCGGCGTCGACGCGCCGGTGTTGATGCTCACCGCCTTGGACGGCCTGCATCACAAGGTGGGCGGCTTCGAGGCCGGCGCCGACGACTACATGACCAAACCCTTCGACATCCCGGAACTGCTGGTCCGCGTCCGGGCGCTGCTGCGCCGGGCCACCGTCGCGCCCGCACCGCGCGAGGTCGTCCTCGATCCGGCGAAGCACGTCGTGACCTACGATTCGGTGAGCATGAGCCTGACCCCGACCGAGTTCCGGCTGCTGGGCCGCCTGATCGCCTCGCAGGGCGACGCGGTACGCCGCCACGCCCTCATCGCTGCCGGCTGGCCGCACGGGGCGCAGGTCAGCGACAACACCCTCGACTCCTATGTGCGCCGGCTGCGGGCCAAGCTCGGTCCGCTGGGTGTGGCCGAGCGTCTGGCGACCGTCCGCGGCGTGGGCTACCGATGGCAGTGACGGGATTCCGCAGAAGCGTCGTCGCGCTCACTGTGCTGATCGCAACCGCCGTGGTGGCGATACTGGTCGTGGTCTCGCACGTGCTGCTGAGCGGGGTGACGGATGCCGACGCGCGCGATCTGGCACGAACTCGCGCCGAGGCGGTCGCGGCGAACGTCACCGCCAAAGGCGGCCGTGTCGTACTGACGGAGAACAGCAGCGAGGCGCTGGACGAGGTCGCCTGGGTGTATGCCGACGGCCGCCTGATCGACGGGAACGTGCCGCCGAGCGTGGTCGATCGCGTCGAGGAGCTGGCGGACTCGGGGCGATCGCAGACCGCGTCGGTCGGCGATTACCTCCTGTACGCGCGCAAGGTCCCGATCGACGGCCACCACGTCATGGTGATCGTCCGGGTGGATCTCACGCCCTACGAGACATCCGAGCAGCGCAGCCTGACCTTGTCGCTGATACTGGGCGGCCTCACGATCCTCCTCGCGGGCGGTGTCGCACACCTCGCGGTGCGCCGCGCGCTGCGGGTCGTGCACGAGATGGCCGCCCTCGCCGACGACTGGAGCCATCGCGAACCCGGGCGCCGCTTCAACCTCGGAGTTCCCCGCGACGAGTTCGGGGAACTGGGGCGGACCCTGGACCATCTCCTGGAGCGCGTCGACAACGCGCTGGCGGACGAGCGCCGGCTCACCGATGAGATCGCCCACGAACTGCGGACACCGCTCACGGTCCTGCGGGCCGAGGCACAGCTGGCGCAGCTGTCCGGCGAGCCGGTGCCGCCGGAGGCGGTGCTGAGCGAGGTCGACCGCCTCGATGCGGCGATCACTACGATTCTGCGCGCCGCGCGCGCACGGACAGACGAGGGGACCCGGTGCGATCTGCGCTCCGCCGCGCGGCAGGCGATCGCCGGCCGCGCGGTCGAGGTCGCCTTTCCCCCGAAGGTCGAGGTCGCCGTGGCGGCCGACGTCGCCGTGTCGCTGCTGTCGCCCCTGCTGGAGAACGGCCTGCGGCATGCGCGGTCGCGTGTGTGGATCACCGCGCGCATCCAGGGTGAGGCAATCGTGGTCGATGTCCTGGACGACGGCCCCGGATTCGATCCCGCGGAGGTCGACCGGGTCTTTGAACCGGGTGTGACCGGCGGCGGCGGGTACGGGCTGGGGCTGCCCGTGGTCCAGCGCATCGCCACCTCGGCCGGTGTGGAGGTCCGCGCGATCGCGGACGGCCGCGGTCACGTCGAGGTGATGCTCCCGGCCGCGCGTGCGGCCACGTAGTCAGGTTGCGTGCAGGTTCGCCGCGTAAACCTCACCGCATGACAACGACAACGGAAGCACGCACGCGCAGCGGGCGGCTCATGCTCAACAAGGTTCCCGAGGTCACCATCTGGTTCTGGGTGATCAAGGTCCTGTGCACGACGGTGGGTGAGAGCTTCGCCGACTGGATCAACATGAAGCTGGGCGTCGGCCTGGTCAACACGGCCTGGATCTTCACCGCGGTGTTCGTGGTGGTCCTGGCCGTCCAGCTGCGGCTGAAGCGGTACGTTCCGTTCCCCTACTGGCTGACCGTGGTCGTTGTCAGCGTCACGGGCACCTTGTACACGGACATCCTGACCGACCAGCTGAACGTGCCGCTGTGGATCAGTTCCGCGGTCTTCTCGGTGCTGCTCGCGGTGGTCTTCGGCGTGTGGTGGGCGCGTGAGCGCACGCTGTCGATCCACTCGGTCACCACGCTCTCGCGGGAGTCGTTCTACTGGCTGACCGTCCTGGTCACCTTCGCGCTCGGCACCGCGACCGGCGACTGGACTCTGGAGCTGACCGGCTGGAGCCCGGGCGTCTCGGTGTTGCTGCCGCTCGGCCTCATCGCGGCGATCACGGCGCTGTGGAGGTTCGGCGCGAACCCGGTGCTGTCCTTCTGGCTCGCCTACATCCTGACCCGCCCGCTGGGCGCGAACATCGGCGACTGGCTCGCCTCCCCCAAGGCCGCCCAGAACCCGGGCGACCCGACCGGTCTCGCGCTGGGCACGTTCACCACCAGCCTGATCTTCCTCGGCCTGATCCTGGCGACGGTGGTCTACCTGACGGTGACGCGCCCGGACGTGACCGAGACCCACGAGGCGACCCACGCCGCACCGACCACCAGCAACCCGCGCAAGGAGCGCACCGCGCTTGCCGGCTTCGGACTGCTGGCCGTCGCCACCGCGGGCCTGCTGGTCTGGGCCCACGCCCAGCCGCACGTCGGCCCGGCGCCGGAGACCGACAACACCTCCGCCGTCCAGATGGCTCCCGGCCAGGCGGTGAAGAAGTTCCCGCCCGCCAAGGTCGGAGCGCTGCGGACCCTCGCCTCCACCTCGCTCAAGGACGCACGCTCGGGGAACGCGACCGGCGCGCACGCGGCCGCCCAGTCGCTGCGTGACCTGTGGGACGCCGACCAGGCCTCGCTGCAGCCGCTGGACCAGACCGGCTGGACCTCCATCGACGCCCAGATGGACAAGGTGCTCAAGACGTTCGGCATCGATCACTCGAACCCGCCGATGTCGCCTGCGCAGCAGGAGAAGGAGCTGAACGCCCTCCTGACGGACATGGGCTGACGGACCGCACAGCTCCCGGCCGGTCCACCCGGCCGACGGGCTCAGTGTGCCGAGGCGGCGCAGAGAACCGCGCTTCCTCGGCACACGCCGGCGAGCTGCGGACACCGCAATGCGGCCGGGGCCGCCTGCGGCAGCCCGGGCATGTCCGCAGACTCTCGTGGGGCGGTCGCTGACCGGATGGCGTCGGCCGAATGAGTGCAGACCCTACTGCGCGAACAGGCGAGGGCCAGTCAGCTCTTCGTCCCGGCCCCATCGCTCCAGCCACAGCGCTCGAGGCGGTAGCCATGCCCTCGGAGCGTGGTGATGTGAGGCAACCGGCAAGGGCGGGCGGACTTCTCGGCGGCCTGGGTGAGGCGTCGGCGCAGGCCGGCCATGGTGACGTCCAGGGTCTTGGTGGGGCCGAACCAGTTCTCGTCCCACACCTGTGCCATCAGCGTTTCGCGCGAGACGGCGGTGCCGGAGTTCCGGGCGAGCAGGGCGAGGAGGTCGAATTCCTTCGGCCGCAGCGGGACGTCCGTGTCGTGGAGGGTGCAGCGACGGGACGTGGTGTCGATGACCAGGTCGCCGAGCCGTAGTGGGGGCTGTGGCTGCGACGTGATGGTCTGGCGGCGCAGGTGGGCGCGGAGGCGGGCCAGCAGGACGGTGAGGCTGAAGGGCTTGACCAGGTAGTCGTCGGCGCCTGCGTCCAGGCCGGCGATGACGTCGATGTCGTCGGTGCGGGCGGTGAGGATCACGATCAGCAGGTCGGGGAAGCGCGCGCGCAGGGCACGGGCGAGGTCCAGTCCGTCGAGGTCGGGCAGGCCGAGGTCCAGGAGAACGGCGTCGTATGCGGTGCGGTCCGTCTCCGCCAGGGCCGAGGCGCCGGTGCGGCTCCAGGCGGGGGCGTAGCCGTTGACACGCAGGCCGGTTTCCAGGTGGCGTCCGATGGTGTCGTCGTCCTCGACGACCAGGATGTGCAGGCGACTGCGGTCCGGTGTGGCAGGCGTGCCCATGGCAACAGAGTAGACAGGTCGGTCCCCTGCAGGCGGGCTCACAGGTCGCGGACTTCCTCCACCGCGGGGCGCCGGGCGCCGCGGATGCCGTTCAGAGCTGCGGCCAGTACGGCGATCAAGGCGGCGAGTCCGGTCAGGGTCAGGTAGACGCCGGGCACCGCCAGAGCGGCGGGCGGCGGGTCGAACACGCCGGTAAGTACCTTGACCAGCATCTCCGACAGCGCCCATCCGATGACGGCGCCCCCGGCCAGGCCGCCTGCGGCCAGCAGGAGGGCCTCGGTGAGGACCATGCCGCGCAGCTGGCGTGTGCGTGCGCCGAGGACGGTGGCGATGGCGAAGGTCCGGCGGCGTTCGGCGAGCCCGAGGGCGAGGACCAGTCCCCCGGCTCCGGCGGCCAGCAGGACCGCGAAGGCGAGCTCGATGCGGGTGAGTCCGGCCAGGTCGAGGGAGGTCAGGCTGGTGCCGACGGTGCCACGGGTCTGGGTGAGGTCGCTGACGGTGGCGCTGGTGCCGAGCTGCGAGCGCAGGCGCGCGGCGATCTGCTTCTGGTCGGTGCCGCCGGTGTCGAGGAGGAAGGCGCCGACCGCGTCGCTGCCGGTCGCCTTGGCGATGTAGGCGGCGTTGGCGACGAAGAAGCTGTCCTTCGGTGCCGTGGGGAACTCCTTGGCGATGCCGGCGTAGTGGAAGTGGACCGTGCGCAGGGCCTTGGTGCGGGCGTCCTGGATGCGCAGGTTGACGGTGTCGCCGGGGACAAGCTGGAAGTCGTTGACGGTTTCGACGCTGACCAGCAGGTTGTCCGGGCGCTGGGCCAGCTTGCGCATGAGCTGCTGGGTGGTACCGCCGGCGAAGTAGGCGTCCTGGAGGGAGGTGGCCCGGGCGATGGTGTCGGGGCGGACGCCGTAGAGGTCCTGCAGGTCGGAGCCGACGTAGGCGAAGCGGTGCTGGAGGGGTTCGACGTGCCGTACGCCGGAGACTTTCAGCGAGCCGGCTGCACTGGGTGAGACTCGGGCGCCGGGTGGTTCGGTGACGGTGACGTCGGCGCCGTTGGTCAGGCGGGCGTCGACCTCGGCCTGCTGCCGGTAGGTGGCGTTGAAGACGGCGGTGGAGAGCGCGAAGGACACGGCGAGGGCGAGCAGCACCACCGAGCGGGCCAGGGGACGGCGGCGCCGGGAGAGGGTGGCGGCGGTGGTGCCGGCGAGGGTCGCGGTCAGCGGGCGGGCCAGCCGGGCCAGGGCGGGGCGGCCGTGGGTGAGGGCGAGGAGCGTGAGCCGCCACAGCAGCAGGGCGGCGCCGATCCACAGCAGAGCGGGGCCGAGGAAGGCCCAGTACGACACGGAGATGCTGGGCACGCCCTCCGGGGCGAGGACGAGGGCGTACTGGTTGCCGGAGGAGGCGCGGAATACCAGCCAGGAGCCGATCAGGAGGACGAAGTCCAGGCCGTACCGCATCCACCGGGGGTTTCGTGTGCTGCGGGCGCCGGACTCCTTGCGGGTTTCCGCGACGGTCACCGTGCGCAGGTCGCGCAGGGCCGGGACGAGGACGGCTCCTGCGGCCACGACCGCGCCGAGGACGAAAGCGATGCCGTACCAGGCGGCCCAGGTACCCGCGCCCGCTCCGAAGGAAACCGCACCGAAGGCGAGGCGGCCGGTCAGCGCGGCGACGCCCAGTCCGGCCAGGCCGCCGAGGAGACCGATCAGCGCCGCTTCCAGCCCGGCGAGGGCGGTGATCTGGCGGGGGCGCAGGCCGCGCAGCCGGAGCAGGCCCTGCTCCTGCCGGCGCCGCTCACCGCCGGCGGAGGCGACCGCGGCAGTCAGCGCGGCGGCCAGGACCGCGCCGGGGACGCCGAGGAAGAGGAAGAGGATCTGGGCATACAGGGCGTCCTGGCGGGCGGAGTCGAGGGCGGCGCCGACGTTGTTGCCGACGAGTGCGGCGCCCGCAGCGCGGGCCTCCAGGTTGTGGGCGGCGCGGGTGACCGCGGTGAAGGCGGCGGCCGGGTCGGAGGGCAGGCGGGCGTCCTCGCGCGCCACGTGGATCTGGGTCGTGACCGCGGAGGCGCCCCGAGTCAGCGCGGCGAACCTGGCGGCGGGCAGCAGGACGACGTTGTCCGGGGGTGCGGTCGGCTGGGACTGGCTGGGTGCGCCGACGGTTTGGAAGAGGGAGTCGGCCTGGGGCAGGTCGATCACGCCGTCCACCCTCACCGGCCTCAGCCCGACGCCGGGAAACTGGATGGCGATGGTGTCGCCGGGAGCGGCGTGCAGGTTCGAGGCGGTCTGCTGGGCCAGCAGACCGCCGGTCGGGGAGCCGGAGAGGGTTCGGATGGCGTCGGGGAAGAGGGCGCGGTAGCCGTCAGGCAGGCCGAGGGCCATGCCGGGGCCTGTGGTCTGGGTGCTGCCCTGGATGCGCGCGGTGAAGCCGGTGGTACGGGCGAAACCGACGGGCAGGGCGGCGCGGGTTCCCGGCGCCTTGCGGACCAGGGACATCACCGCGCCGGGGTCGACGCCTGGCTGTACCTGGACCTGCCAGTCGACGGCGACCGAGCGCACGGCACGCTGGGTCATGGTCGCCTTCGACGCGGTGAGGAAAGAGCCCAGCGCGGCGACCAGGGCGACCGCGAGGGCGATCCCGGCCAGCGCAGCCAGCAGACGTCCGGTGCGGCGGCGGGCCAGGCCGGCCGTCCACGAGCCGATCACGGCACCTCCTCGGGTGCGAGCAGCCGGCCGTCACGCATGGCGCGCCGGGTGGTGAGGCGGGCGGCCACGGCGGGATCGTGGGTGGTGACGACGAGGGCCGCGCCCGTGTGGTCGGCGGCGGTGAGGAGGGCGGCGAGGACACGGCCGCCGGTGGCGTGGTCGAGGCGGCCGGTAGGCTCGTCGGCGAGGATCAGGCGCGGGGACTGGGCCAGCACCCGGGCGACGGCCACCCGCTGGGCCTGACCACCGGAGATCTCCTCGGGCAGCCGGTCCGCCAGATCGGCCGCGTCCACCAGCGCGAGCGCCGCGAGGGCCGCCCGGCGGGCCTCTTGCTCCGTCAGGTCGGCGAGGACCAGGGGCAGGGCGGCGTTCTCGACCACGTTGAGCGCGGGGATCAGGCTGTCGCCCTGGAAGACCAGACCGATGTCGTACGGCCCCAGGGAGGCGGCCCGGGTCACCGTGCCGCTGGTGGGTTGCTCGAGCCCGGCCAGCAGATGCAGCAACGAGCTCTTGCCCGACCCGGAGGGGCCGACGACGGCGAGCCGGTCGCCGGACCCGATCTCCAGGTCGGCGCCGTGTACGGCCACGATCGCCTGTGTGCCCCTGCCGAAGGTGAGAGCCGCGTCGGTGCAGGTCACGAGCGCTTCATCCCGTGGCATCGGGCGCCCCCAGCGCCGCGGGACAGGCGGCGTCGGTTGCCCTGCCGTCCTCCAGCGTGATCACCCGATCCGCGCTCCGGACGACTTCCGCGCTGTGCGTCACGATCAGCACCGCGCACCCCTGTGCGGCCCGCTCCCGCAGCATGGCGAGGACCACCCGCTCCGTCTCTCCGTCGAGTTCGCCGGTCGGCTCGTCGGCCAGCAGGACAGCGGGCGCGTTGGCCAGCGCCACGGCCAGCCCCGCCCGGGCCAGCTCGCCACCGGACAGCTGCCGGGGCAGCGCATGCATCCGTTCGCCGAGGCCCACCTGGGTCAGCAGCTCCCTGGCCGAGGTGACGGGTTTACGGGCCGCGGCGCGCTGCGGCAGGCGGACGTTGTCCCGCACACTCAAATGCGGCAAGAGGTTGCGGGTCTGCAGCAGTACGCCGATGTGCCGGGCGCGCAGCCGTGCCCGCTCGGTCTCGGGTCGGTGGCTGATGCGTACGCCGTCCACGTGGACCTCGCCGCCGGAGGGCTCGTCGAGCCCGGCCAGACAGGCCAGCAGGGTGGACTTGCCGGATCCCGAGGGACCCACGACCGCCACCGTCTCGCCCCGCCCGACCCGCAGTGACACCCCGCGCAGCGCGAGCGTCTCCTCCTCGCCGGCCCGGTAGAAGCGGTACAGCTCACGGGCAGCCAGCACCGGCTCGGACGCCATGGTGCTCACCGCCAGGCGAAGGAGTCGCTGATGATCCGCCACGGGTCGACGTTGTCGGCGTTGACCGGGCCGGACAACGTCAGATCCACCTCGTGGCCCGGCTTGTAGAACGCATACCGCTCGAACCCGTCGCGCACCACCTTGCCCGTGACCGGGTCCTTCGCCGAGTCACCCTGATAGGTCAACCGGACGACACGGCCCGCGTGCCGAGACACCTCCGACACCTTCGGCGCGGCGAACTTCGGCACCTGGGAGCGCAGCTTGGGGACAATCGTCTTGGTGACCGAGTCGACCGTGGGCGCGGTGGACGCGGGGACCGCCGTGATCCTCACGGTGTTCAACTTGTCAGTGAACACCGTGCTGCCGCCCTGCTCGGTACGGGCCCAGCCCTCAGGCACCTTCACCGTGAAACCGGAGAAGGACCCACCGGCCGGCCGATAGCCGACGTACACCTGGTTGTCGGGGATGTCACCGGGCGGATTGGACTCGGTGGGAGCGGGTGCCGGGTTGTTCTGCCCGTTTCCGACACGCGCCGAGGAAGCCGGCGGTGATGACGTCGTCGAACCAGAACCGGAGTGCGAGCCGGAGCCGGAACAGCCCGCGGTCACCGCTGCGACGAGCACCAGCCCTACTGTCGCGGACGTCCGTGCGTGTGCTGCCATCACCACTGCCCTCCAAGGGATACCCCGGACCGGACGGTCATGGCACCCACGCTAGGAAGCGGCCGGTTAACGCCCTGCTCGCCGAGGGTTAGACGACGGCAAAAGCGTGAGCCCAGCCCCGCGCGCCCCGCCGAACCGCCGCATGATGAGGGCATGAGACAGCGCGTGGTGCGAGTCGCCCTCACCGCCGCGTTGGTCGCCGTGGTCCTGCTCGCCGTCCCCCTGGCCCTGACCATCAGGTCCTCCCTGTACGCCGGACAGCACGACACCCTGGAACGCGCGGCCCTCGCCGCGGCCGTACGGGTGAGCCCGGACTATGCGACCGGTGACCCGGTGGAACTGCCCAGGGCGCCGGCCGGGGGGCATCTGGGCCTGTACGACCCGCAGCAGGCCAAGCGGGCGGGCAGCGGCCCTGAGATGGCGGACGCGCCGGTCCACCGCGCCTTTGACGGAGAGGTGGTCCGGGGCCAGTCGGGCGGCGATCTGGTCGCCGCCGTACCGGTCTCCCACGCCGAGCAGGTGATCGGCGTGGTCCGCGCGTCCTCCCCCGCTGACGCCGTACGCGACCGGGTCCTGGCTGCGTGGGGCGTACTACTCGGCGTGACCGTAGTCGCGCTGACCATCGCGGTACTGGTCGCCCGCCGGCAGGCTCGGGCGCTGGCCGCCCCGCTGGAGGACCTCTCCCGCCACTGCCGGGCCGTCGCCGAAGGGGACCTGAACGCGCGGGCGGCCCCCAGCAGCATCGCCGAGATCGATCAGGTGGCCCGCACGCACAACGCGATGCTTCGCAGCCTGTCCGAACTCCTGCGCCGCGAACGCGACTTCGTCACCAACGCCTCCCACCAGCTGCGCACCCCGCTCACCGGCCTGCACCTCACTCTGGAGGCGGGCCTCGCCCAGGACGACGACGCCCGGCTACGTCCCGCCCTGACCGAGGCACTGGACACCACCCATCGCCTCCACCAGACCGTGGAGGAAGTGCTGCGCCTGTCCCGCCCCCCGGACCGGCCCCGCCCGGCCGCCGGCGACATTGCGGTGGCACACCTCCTTCAGGAGACGCAGGAGCACTGGCGCGGCCTGTTCGCCGCCGACGGCAGACGCCTGGAGTGCGGCACACATGACGCACCCGCGGATGTCCTGGTCCCCAGCGGCCCCATTTCGGAGGTTCTCGGCGTCCTGCTGGACAACGCACGGGTGCACGGACGCGGAACCGCGCGACTGGTGGTGCGGGACCTGAACGACGCCCTCGCCTTCGACGTGAGCGACGAGGGAGCCGCGAAGGGCGAGCCAGCGCAGCTGTTCGACCGCGGACACACCGGTGGCGGCCACGGGACGGGCATCGGCCTCGCCCTCGCTTCCGAACTGGCCCACTCCATCGGCGGCCGACTCTCCCTCACCAGAAGGGCTCCGGCCACGTTCACCCTCCTCGTCCCGGTCCGCGGGGCCGGCACCGAAGGCAACGCACCGGCCTGCAGATGAATGCCTCTCTCCGACATGCTCGGCTCCGGGGTGTGGCTTGTTCGCCTGCCCTGGTGTCGAGCCGGTCCGGTGGGCCCGGATCCACGACGGCCACCCCGCACAGACGGTGGACCTGCGATACCGCCGGGCTTGACAGTCCCGCAGCCGTGCCCTCGCCGAAGCGGGCCTTCCCGACGCGGAGGCCCGCTCCGGCATTGCCGACCGATGCCGACGTGCGTGCGCGATGCGTGAGCGGACTGTCCGGCACAGGCCACCACGAGCCGGATGAAGCACCCAGCCGCGTGCCGCTGACCAGGCGAGACAGCATCACACGGCAGCGCCGCGCACGACCCGGCAAGGATCCGATCCCACTCCTGAAGCGGGTGTCGCAGGTTCGAATCCTGCCGGGGGCACCAGGCAAAAGGCCCCGGACCGATCTTGACCCGGGGCCTTTGACATCTGCTTCTACCGCTGCCGACTGGCTCACCCCCGAGGAGGTCAGCGAGCGCATGTCCGAGGTCTTCGCCATCCGGCTCTTGGGACGCTCTGGACGGCAACGGGCCTCAGGTGCGAAGCCACGACGGCCGCGAGCTTCTCGGCGCCTGACGCTCAGGCCTCCAGCCAGGCGCGCCGGTGCCGGGCGACGGAATAGGTCTGCTCCACCTGCTCGGCGGACCACACGCCGGTCAGCGCGGCCAGAGCTGCCACCTCACACTCGCGATACGCCTCATTGTCATGAACGCACCCGCAGATGCATCGAGGCGGGGTTCCTACCCGACGACGCCCTCGGCCACGAGCTGCTTCGCGGCGGCCAGCATGCAGTCGCGCGGCACGATGACGGCCAGCTCGTCGGTGCCGATGGAGGCACCGAGCCGACGCAGCTCCTCGGCGTCCGGCGTCTGGTCCGCCATGACGACCTTGCCGATGATGAAGAAGTTGCCGTCCTCCATCTCGAAGACGTCGGGGCAGTTGTTCGCTCCGACCGACCCGCGCTCGGCGGGCGTCGATCCGATGCGGCGCATGAGGCTCCTTGCAGTGACAGGATTGGTGTTATGAACACCAATACGGACTGGGCGTTCCGGGTGTTCGAGCCGCACGGCTCCGAGGGCTGGCGCCCCTACGGCAGCGACCCCGACCGGTGGCGGGGCGCGATCATCGCCCCCGACTCGGCCGAGGGAGCCAAGCACGCCATCGGCCGCATCGTCGCCGACCTGATGACCGAGTGGGAGAGGACCGGCCTCCACCACGCGATGCACGTGCGGCTCTTCCTCTGGCACGACGAGGAGGGCGACCTCAAGGATGCGGACTTCGTCGTGGACGTCCGGCCCCGGTCGGACTTCGACGCAGCGTGACAGTTCGGGCGGTTCGGCGGCTCGAATCCGCGTCGACGGCGTTACCCACCGGTGGGCACCCGAGACCCTGGATCAAGGCCACAAGAGCCGATCGGGACAAGACTTTCCCTGCTTCATACAAGGCCCGCCCACGGCGCGCGCGCGACGCCTCTGCGGCGCGCCGCCCTTCTTCTCACGCACGAAGATCAGCCCGTAAGGTCCCGGCCCGGTGAATCGGCTACCCACGTCGATCGGCCGCGCTTGGCCGGCTGGCGGCCACCAGGACGACCGTGATGCTGATCAGCAGGGACCAGGCGCCGAACTTCTCCACGCTGACCGGCTGCCAGCCGTGGAGCTGGTAGGGGTAGCGCCACGCGCCCACGTAGGTGGCGAGGTTCTCCGCCACCCACAGGAAGAAGCCGATCAGGACGAACGACAATGCCAGCGGCATTCGGCGGCGTACCCCGCGCACCGTGAACCGCGCGGAGGTGCCCGCGGTGACGGCCACCAGCAGTCCGGCCAACGGCCAGCGCACATCGGGCAGCCAGTGATGACTGAAGAAGTTGAGGTAGATGGCCGCGGCCACCGCTGCTGTCGCCCTGGGCCGGTAGCGGGTCAGTTCAAGGTCGAAGAGATGCCAGGCCCGGCAGATGTAACTGCCGACGGCCGCGTAGAGGAACCCTCCGTACAGCGGTACGCCGGCGAACTTCAGCACGGCCGGCTCCGGGTAGCTCCACGAGCCGAGGGACACCTTCACCAGCTCGAAAGCCAGACCGATGACGTGGCAGACGGTGATGACAGCGATATCCCGCCCGGTCTCCCAGCCCCGCAGCCAGAACAGCATGGTGAGCAGCACGCCGTAGACGACGAGCAGGTCGTATCGGGCCACCGGCAGGCCTGACAGCAGGGTGGACACCGCCACACCGGACAGAAGGGCGATGGCGAAAGCGCAGGCTCGGGTCTGCGTCCAGGCGAAATCGAGCAGCTGGCGAACCGATGAGGTCAGGGGGCCGGTGAAGTATGCGCTGAAGCTGAACATGTTGCACTGGAGGACGAGCGTCCACCCAGGGAAGGTTCCAGTGGGCCCACGGCAGCGCGGAGCACTGCAGCCGGTCCGGCGTCCGTGATCCCATTCCGCCGATACCAAGGTCGAAGTCGGCAGGCAGCCTTGGGGGCGGTCGTATCAGGCTGACATCCACGAATGACGTCAACGACGCGGGACGCCACAACACTTGCCTGCCCCAGAGTGGACTCCGCCACCGCAGAACGCCGCGACCGGAGCGAACGCGGATCGAACTCCCAAAGCGGGTGTCGCAGGTTCGAATCCTGCTGGGGGCACCACGCATCACCGCTCTGACCTGGGGTTCATCCCCAGGGAGGGGTTCTACTCGGCCTCGGACGTCTCGTCGGGGCCGTTCGCGTGGGCGGACGGGTTGCCCCAGGCTCCGAAATCTCTCCCGCCTGGTCAGCGCCATCCGGCACGGACTCCCCGCCGCCTTGTCGGGCTCAGGCGCCGTCGCCCCACTCCGGCGCTGCCCTCCTGTTCCGGGCCCGGCGGCTCACGAGCTCGAGGGTCTCCCACGACACTGTGGCCATGGCGACCAGCGCCAGGAGCAGGTAGAAGACGAAGAGTTTGCGCAGGTCGTCAAGGAAGTACCAGATCGACGCGGTGGCACTGAGCCAGAAGGCGACCAGTGAGCCGACGGCGCGCTCCGGGCTGCGTACGGCGCTGACGAGGCAGCAGGCGGCGGCCAGGGCCAGCAGCGCGGCGATGGCGACGTACGAGTGGCCCCAGCCGATGTCGGCGCGCCGCAGTTCGGAGTTGACCGCCACGGCCTCGGCCACCGGTCCCCAGCCCACCGCGCACGACAGGCGCGTCGACCACGGCAGCGTCACCAGACCCAACACTCCGGCCGCGATGGCGACCCGGCCGAAGTGGGCGGTGTCCACCAGTTGGCCACGTGCGCACAGCAGCGAAAGGAGGCACCCGAGCAGGGCCAGAGCGCTGTCGGCGGAAGGGCGCAGTGAGATACGGAACTTGTCCCGGAGAGCGGTCCGGCCACGGGTTGGAGCCGCCGGGGGCCCGGGAGTGCCGGCCTGGACCGTCGGCATGTAGGTCTGTGTCAGGGCGTCGGCGAGGGCTGCGCGCATCTGCCCGGCATCGGCGAACCGCTCCTCCGGGTCCTTGGCGAGGGCGCGCAGGATCACCGCCTCCACCGCCGGCGGTATCTGCGGTCGGAGCCGGGCGACCGGCTCGGGTGCGGCGAACAGGTGCTGATGCATGACGGCGAAGGGCGATTCGCCACGGAACGGGGGCTGCCCGGTCAGCAGTTCGTGCAGCAGACACCCCATCGCGTACAGATCGGCCCGATGGTCGATCTCCGCACCCTTGATCTGCTCAGGGGAAAGGTAGGCGGGAGTGCCGAGCGCCGCACCGCTCCCCGTGATGCGGGTGGCGGCCTCGGTGAACGCCTTGGCGATGCCGAAGTCGAGGACCTTCACGGTGTCGGGTCCGGTGAGCATGATGTTCGAGGGCTTGATGTCCCGGTGCACGATTCCGCACTCGTGGCTGTGCCGCAGCGCGTCCAGCACCGCGCATGCCGCGTTGATGGCGTCGACGACAGGCAGTGGGCCGCCTCGCAGGACCTCGGCGAGAGTGGCGCCCTGCACGTACTCCATGACCAGGTAGGGACGTGGGCCGTCCGGATGCGGCTCCTCGCCGACGTCGTGGATGGTGGCCACCGCCGGATGATTCAGCGCGGCAGCCGCGTGCGCCTCGCGCCGGAAACGGGCTCGCGACTGCGGATCATGGGCCAGCATCGAGGAGAGCAGCTTCACCGCGACAGCGCGGCGCAGCCGACGATCCACCCCGCGATGGACCGTTCCCATGCCACCTTGACCGAGCTTCTCGACCAGCTCGTACCGGCCGCCGAGCAGCATCTCCCGCCCCACTGACGCCTCCCCGTGAATCAGAACCCCATCAGAACCCGGCGCAGCTTACGGCGCGAACCCGACGGGCCGTCCGCCTCCCTCTACCGCGCGATACATGAGGAGCCCGACCCCTCCCACCTTCCCCACGGAATGCACGAGTTGGTGCGACTCTGCCTGGCCCAGAACCCCGTGGACCGGCCGGGCACAGCCTGGCTGATCGAGGCCGCCCGCAGCCACCCCGTCACCGGCGGCGGAGACGAGACGCGAGAGCTCGCCGCCGGCCCTGATCCCCAGCAACCGATCCAGAACCGGCAGCCTTGCTGGGCGGCCCGTCGATCCACCGCTGTCAGAGACCTTCCGGGGTGAGGAACCTGCCCGGCTGGTCGGCGCCGAACTCGGTTCCGCCGGTCACGGCAATGAGCCAGGCTGCGGTCTTTCGCTCGCGCCATCCTCCGTCGAGGAGGATGCCCAGTTCACGAGGGCTGATCTCACGGCCGGCCTTGGCCCGGTTCCTCCGTGAACGTGTCACGGTCGCGCCCACTCATCCGGAGAAGGCCGCCACCAAGTTCGAGGTACTGCCGGTCGGGCGTGACGTAGCGGCTTTCAAAAGGTGGTCGCGGATCGCTTGGTGCCGTGTTCGTTCCGGCTCGGGCAACCCCCGCGAGCACAGGTCAGTCTTGCCGGGTGCCGGGGGCGGGGCAGTGCCCTTGCCGGACGCCGGCATGTGGGTGGAAGACGATTTGCCGAGTGCCCGGGTGAAGGTGGAGATGACGAATCTGAACACCGTGGTGACGTGGGTTGACGCACGCGAGAGGCTGCCTCGGAGCGGTACACCGGTGGCAGCGGCGATCACGGGCCGGTATCCAGCTGACGGCGCCACTGGGTCCGGGGCCGATACGGCGTCGGGTGAGGAGTTCTGGCTGGTGAGGCCGATGGTCTTCACGACTCTGCACTGGAGTGAGGACGGGGCGGAGCACAGGGACTGCTTCGTCGATTCCGACGGGGTTGTCCGTTTGCCTCACGGCCTTGCCAGTGATGAGACCGTGACTCACTGGGCTGAGCTGCCCACCCTTCCAGGCGGGATGACGCACCTGGTTCTTGGGGAAGACGTGCGGTCAGCTCTCCAGAACGCGTGGGACGCTCGCCCCATCACCTGACCCATAGCGGACACCTTGAGCGAGTGCCTCGCTCTCCCGATGGGCCCGGGCCGTGGCCATCAGGCCGTCCAACGCGGCCCGGGTCCGCACGAGTTCGTCGATGTGCTCGGAGAGCCGGTTGCGCTCCTGCGCCATCCGCTCGAGAGCGGCGTCGTAGTTGCCCTCGCTGGGCGTGTCGACGCAGGGCAGCAGCTCGGAAATCGTACGACTGGACAGGCCCGCCGTGTACAGGCGCTGGATGAAGCGCACCCGCTCCACCTCGGCCTCCGTGTAATGCCGCTGCCCACCGGCGCTACGGCTGCTGGTCAGCAGCCCCTGCTCCTCGTAGTAGCGCAGCGACCGGACGCTGACGTCGGTACGCGCCGCGAGCTCGCCGATCCGCACGACTGCCTCCCATGGTGAACCACGCCACACCGCTTGCCTCTGACATCCATGTCAGGTTTTAGCGTAGCGCTGTGCCCGGCATCCGGGCACACGATACGTACGGAGGAGCCCGACGTGACGACGTTGTTCAGCAGTTACCGACTCGGCGACCTGACCCTGCCCAACCGGACGGTGATGGCCCCGATGACCCGCGTCAGGGCCGCGACCGGCGGCCTCGCCACACCGTCCATGGCCACGTACTACGCGCAACGCGCGACGGCCGGACTGATCGTGTCCGAGGGCGTGCAGCCCAGCCTCATCGGGCAGTCCAACCCGGGCACGCCGGGACTGCACACCGATGAGCAGGCGGCCTCATGGCGTGCCGTGACCGACGCCGTACACATCAACGGCGGGCGGATCTTCGCCCAGATCATGCACGGCGGCCGGGTCTCGCACCCCGACACGTCCGGCCACCAGCCCGTCGGCCCCTCGGCGATCGCCGCAGTGGGGGACGTCTTCACCCCGGCCGGCCCGCAGCCCGCGCCCATGCCCCGCGCACTGGACACCGCCGAGGTGCCCGAGCACGCCCACGCGTACGCCGAGGCGGCTCGCCGCGCGATCGACGCCGGCTTCGACGGAGTCGAACTCCACGGCGCCAACGGCTACTTGATCTCCCAGTTCCTCTCCTCCAACGCCAACCGGCGCACGGACCGCTACGGCGGCACGATCGCGGGCCGGATCCGGTTCGCCGTGGAGGCCGTCGCCGCGACGGTGGACGCGATCGGGGCGGCCAGGACGGGCATCCGCCTCTCCCCAGGGGGCGGCTTCTGGGGCGTCGAGGAGACGGACGCACTCGCCCTCAACACCGCGCTGCTGACCGAACTGGCCCGGCTCCAACTCGCCTACGTCCACCTGGAGCTGACCACGGACGAGGAGGTGCTCCTGGGTCTGCGCCGTGCCTGGCCCGGCACCCTGGTCGTCAATCCGGTCCTCCCGATGGGCCCCAAGCAGACCGGCCGTGCGGAAGCCGACCACTGGCTGGGCCTCGGCGCCGACCTGATCAGCTTCGGCCGCGGCTTCCTGGCCAACCCCGACCTCGTCGAACGCCTCCGCACCGGCCTGCCGATCGCCCCCGTCGACGAGGCCACGTACTACCAGGGCGGCGACACCGGCTACCTCACCTATCCGGCCTATCAGCACACCGCCTGACGCCCGCGCGGGCGGGTCTCTCCGGAGGAATTCATCTCCGCGGCAGCCGGCGTCTCGTACATGTGCTCACTGGACACGGACGCGTTCGCCGACTCCGACGGGGAGACGCCTGACAACCATGCGTCAGGTCCTCCGTCGTCCAGCGACCCCGTGCACGGCCGGCGATGGGACGTCGAGCTCCTGATCGTCGACCGCCCAACCGCAACCATGCACGGGGTCGTCAGCCGGCGGCCTTGGCGATGACGCGCTCCATCTCCTCTCGGTCGAAGGCCCGCAGCGTCGTGGAACGGACGTTGCCCACCCCGCCGAGTTGCAGGAGTGCTGCCGCGGCGGTTTCGTCGTCGGACGCCTCGACGACGGCCACGAGGTCATACGGACCGACGGTCCAGTAGATGCTCAGGAGCTTCGCCCCGAGCTTCTGTAGCGCCGAGCCGAAGGTCTCGGCGCGTTTCGCGGTGTCCTTGTAGTTTCGGACCCCTTGTTCAGTCCAGCTCAGCAAAGCGACGTACGTCGGCATGTTCTTCCACCTTCACGAGGAGACACATCGCGAAGTCAAGCCTTGGCACCTGCGGCAGAACCCGCACGAGATACGCACCCGAACGAGCCATACGAGCGGCCACGGGGAGGAGACGGAGCGGACCCCGGCCGCGGACGGCGGGCCTGCGGGCATGCACCGGTCTGAACTTCTGACACCTGGTTGGCCGCACAGCGTCACACCTTGGATATACACGGAATGCCGGTTATGTGAGCCATCGGTACGTTCGTCGCAGGTCGGTCGTCCGGCCGACGCACGTACGAAAGAGAGAAGTGCCCATGCCCTCGCGTGCTTTCGCTGTGGTCGGCGCCGGAATAGGCGCGACCGTCCTTGCAGCCGCCGGCATAACCTATGCCTCGACCGTCGAATCCACCCCGGCTTCCCCGCCTGTCCACCGGGCAGCCCAGCCACCCCACCACCCCGCCCAGCCACTCCACCACCCTGCCCAACCGGCCCACCACGCCGCCCAACCGGCCCACCACCCCGCCCAACCGGCCCACCACGCCGCTCAGCCTGAGAACGGGGGCGGAGGCGGAAACGGGGGCCGCGACGGCGGTGGACGTGACGGCGGCGGTGGACGCGGTGACGGCAACAGGCGAGCCGGAAGGATCTTCATCAACGAACGTTCGTACCCCGCCTTCATTGAGGGGTGCATCACCGCGGCCGGCGGACCGGGCGCGCACAGCTTCAATGTCCTCAACGAAAGCAGGAGGACCGTCGAGGTCTTCCGGGGCTTCAACTGCGACGGTGGCCCTCCGGTCGCCGTCGTGGGACCCCGCAGCGAGACCTTCGGCGTGGTGCCCCATGACCACGGCGGCGAATTCGGTTTCGACGGCGATGGCGCATTCGGTCACCACGGCGTCGTCGGCAGCTTCCGGGTGGTCTGCGACCACAACGGGTGGTGGTGACAGCACCGTCCACCGAGGGGCTGGGAGGGGCAGCCGTTGCGCCCCGTCGCACCCGGTGAGAGGCGCTCCGGCCCGAGGTCGGACGCCCGTCCGGGTTGCTCTGGCGCAGGTGCGCGGTACGGGCCGGGCAACCCCGGCGACCGCCCATGAGGAGCCAGTGGAGGACTGGCGAAAGGCCGGTGACGGCGCCGTACCCCCCGTGCGCTTCAGTGACGCCGGGGACGGCGGCGCCACCGTCGGCGGCCACGGTGTGACGGTCTCCTGAGCCACGGAGACCACGTTCGACGCCCGGCAGGGCCGCCCGGTCAAGGTCTCGCTCAGCCCGGACCCGGGCAGCGGATACGACCACACGGTCAGCGCGTACGTCTGCACCCAGTCCCCACCAGTCGGCGACCGCGGCTGGTACGTGGTGCCGTAGGACAGCTCGTACGCCTTGCTGCTCGACGGGATGACGTACAGGTCACCCGCCTCCGCCGAAACACCCATGCCGGCAGGGCTGTTGTCGGACGCCGACAGCGGACCCACGGCTACGCGGCGGGCAGGACGACCTCGCTGGCCCTCGGCCACGCCGTCCGGGGGCCCGGTGGGCGGCTGCCCAACTCCTGGTACCGCCGGCTGTACTTCGGGTCCATGTACCCGTTCGCCGACCCGACCCTGCCGGAGGGTGGAACGCTTGCCGGCGGCACCGTGAAGCTGACCCATGCGGGCAAGACGCTCTACTCGCACAGTTGCACCCCGTCGAACGGCATCGACGCACATCCGGTGATCCCCGGCGCGGGTTGGTACACGCTCAGTGAATGCGGCCGACGCGGCCTGCCGTCCGGCTCGCTGTCGACCACCTCCGGCCTCACGGAGATCACGTAAGCACCCCGCGCCGCCACCTGGCCGGCTCATGGCGTCACACCCTGGACATGTCCGGAATGCCGCCCATACAAGCTGTCGGTACGTTCGTCGCAGGTCGGTCGCACGGCCGACGTCCGTGAGACAGAGAGAAGTGACATGCCCTCGCGTACTTTTGCTGCCGTCGGCGCCGGTGTGGGCGCGACCGTCCTTGCAGCTGCCGGTATCACCTACGCCTCGACCGTCGGATCCGCTCCGGCGTCGCCGTCTGTACACCGAGCGGCCAAGCCTGTTCATCCAGTGGCCAAGCCTGTTCATCGAGCGGCCAAACCTGCCCACCGGGCGGCACAGCCCGTCCAACGAGCCGATTCGGCCGCGGCTCCCTCCGGGAGTAGGAGCGGAAGCGGGGAGAGGAGAGAGGGCCGCGACGGTGGCCGGCGCGGTAACGGCCACGAGGAAGAGGGGAGGATCTTCTTCAACGAACGTTCCTACCCTGCCTCTGTCGACGGGTGCATCACCGCGGCCAGCGGGCTGGGCTCGAACAGCTTCAGTGTCTTCAACGACAGCCGCAAGACCGTGGAGGTCTTCCGGGGCTTTGCCTGTGACAACGGCGGTCCGGTCGCCACCGTGGGTCCCCACGGCGACACCTTCGGGGTGGTGACCCCTACCGAACACGAGGGCCTGTTCGGTGACGACGGCGCCGTGGGCAGCTTCCGGGTCATCTGCGAGCACGACGAGTGGTGACAGGAGTGGTGACGGCGCCGCAGTGGCTATGAGCGGTGTTCGCCGTGCTCGAAACGGTGGTGCGGGCCGCAGCAGAAGCCGGGGACGTGCCGGAGGTCACCCGTCGGCGTCAAGCCCGCGGCGCCGAGCAGCGTCGCGCACTGTGCTCGCTTCGCGCTGTCGACCATGCGGTCACTGTCGGACGCGGCGTTGGCCAGGCTCGCGCAGCACACGGACAGCAGGACGGCGCCGGCCAGGAAGGGCAGGCTTCGGCGGGCGGGCGGCGGCGCCAGCAGGGCCCGTACCCGCTGCGGGACTTCCCCGCCGGTCGCGGCCAGGAGAGCGGGGCGGGACGCACCGGCGGACGCGAGTGCCGCGCGCCCGACCGCGCGGGCGACGACCGCCCGGTCGCCCACCTGCGCGGCGGCCTCCTCGTCGGCCCAGCGTTCCAGGACGTAGGCGCCGGTGTCGGCCAGGGGACGCAGCAGCGGGTTCAGGGCCGCCGTGAGCCGCCACAGTCCCAGGAACAGGTGGTGCCTTCGGCGCAGATGGGCCCGCTCGTGCGCCAGCAGGGCCTCGCGCTCGTCGTCGCCGAGACAGCACAGCATGCCCCGGGACACCACGATGCGTCCGGGCGCGCCGGGCAGGGCGAACGCCAGCGGAGCGTCGTCGTCGACCACGGCCAGTTCCGTGTCACCGCGCAGCCCCTTGCACTCCCGCCGCACCCGCGCGATCTGGCGGGCCTGGCGCAGGGCGGACACGCCCAGCGAGACGACGCTCGCGGCGAGGACGAGCGCGCTGACGGCCGCGACGACGGCGTACACGGGGTCCTCGGCGCGCAGCGCGGCCACCGACCAGTGGCCCTCGGCCGCGACCTGGGGAATCTGCGCGATGCCGGTGAACGCCAGCAGGGCGAGCGAACCGGTCCAGCCGCCGGCGGTGACGAGCGCGGCGCAGGCCAGGGCCCAGGCCGCGGGACGCGGGGTGAGCCGGCGCGCCAGGCGCGGTGCGAGCACGCTGATCACGGCGGTGACGGCGAACGGAACGTAGACGCTGATCAGCACCGGCTCACCGCTTTCCGTCGGAACGCTCGTCGCGGGTGTCGTGCCCGGACAGCAGCTGGTGCAGCAACTGCTCGTCCTGCGCGGAGAGTTCGGACACGAAGCGGGTGAGCACGGCCTCGCGGTCGGAACCCTCCTCCAGCAGCGACCGCATCCGCCGGGCGGTGTGCGAGGCCTCGTCGCGGACCGGGGTGTAGGCGTATCCGCGGCCCTTCCGGTTCCGTACGAGCATGCCCTTGTCGTGGAGGCGGGACAGGATCGTCAGCACGGTGGTGTACGCCAGGTCGCCCGGCAGTCGTTCGAGAACCTGGCGTGCGGTCAGCGGGGCGTCGGCGGCCCACAGCGCGGCCAGCACATCGCTCTCCAGCTCACCGCGCGCCCGCCTGCCGGAACCGCCTGGGGTCCCCTCGTCCGTCGGGTCGCTCACCCGTCCGCCCTTCCTCGCCCTCGTCAGCAGAGGCTACCCGGTAACCCTCCGGCCGCCGCCGGCCATCTCCTACTAGTTGTAGGAGGTATGCTCCGGCCCCGAAGTCTGCCCGACCTGCTGCCCGCCCGGCCCGCCCGGCCCGCCCGGGCCGGGCG